>JAYUDQ010000196.1:0-2310 GCA_043739745.1 Acidimicrobiia bacterium
CGAAGGCGGCACCTGGGGAGACGGTGGGCCCCTGGATGCGATCCGGTTCGATGACGGAACGACCCTCGCGGTCGACGATATCCCGGACCGGCTGTGGCAAGCCGACGTCGGCTACTACCCGCACGCATCGAGCGACGATAGCCGTCGCACTCCATTTCCTCGCCGGCAAAAGCACGCGGCCGTACTTTGCCGTCGATGCTGCCGACGATATCGAAGCGACCGAAGCGATCATCCGGTCCGCCCAAGCGAAGTAGCGCACGTGCTTGGCGCCGCAGCGCGAGACCTCCGATCGACGTCATCGAGCCGTCAATCAACGACGCATCTTCGGGTCCTCCGCCAGACGAGAGCGCAGCATCTCCAGGTCTCGCTCCTGCACATTACCGACGTCGAAATCGGCGGGCGGCCTTTTGGCGCCGCACCGGCGGAGACTTGTTTACCCCGACTGTCGCTCGAAGTTCGTCCGTCCTGCGCACGGTGTGAAGGACTTGCCACGGGTTTACAATCGCGTCGGGGGTGGTGCCGCGAGGCGGGCCCGTCCACCGGACGACAGGGGGTTCACGATGGAGCGACATGTCCCACGGTGGAGTCAGCTGGCCCCGTTGCTGCGGCGCTCGCCGGGCGGGGGTAGCCGGCTCGAACGGCGGCTGGGCAAGGCTGCTGACATCGCCGATCTGCGACGTCTCGCTCAGCAGCGCACGCCCCGCCCGGTGTTCGACTACGTCGACGGCGCGGCAGGAGACGAGATCGCGATCCAACGTTCGATCGACGCCTTCGGCCGGGTCGAGTTCTTAGCGCGAGTGCTGCGCGACGTGTCCGCGGTGTCCACGTCGACCACCATTCTCGGGGTGCGGTCGGCGTTCCCGTTCGTCTTCGCTCCGACGGGGTTCACCAGAATGATGCATGCCGCCGGAGAGTGTGCTGTTGCCCGCGTCGCCGCTCGCACTGAGGTTCCCTACGCGTTGTCGACGATGGGCACGACCACTCCCGAGGATCTCTCTGTCGCGTCGGGCACCGGGCGGCGCTGGTTCCAGTTGTACGTCTGGCGTGACCGCGCCCGCAGCCGCGAGTTGATGGAGCGAGCGCAGGCCTGCGGCTTCGACGTGCTCGTGCTCACTGTCGACGTGCCGGTCCCCGGGGCGCGGCTGCGCGACTACCGTAACGGGCTCACTGTGCCGCCGGCGCTGACGTGGCGCACCTTCCTCAGCGGCGCAACCCACCCGCGTTGGCTGTTCGATTTCCTGACCACCGACCCGCCAACGTTCGCCTCGCTCGAGTCCGGTCAGCCTGTTTCACTGGAAGTGCTCGCCTCGAAAATGTTCGACCCATCCGTCCGCCTCGACGACCTCGCCTGGTTCCGCGAGTTCTGGCACGGACCGATCGTCGTGAAGGGGGTACAGACCATCGCCGATGCCGTCACCCTGGCCGACAGCGGCGCCGACGCCATCGTGCTATCGAACCACGGCGGTCGCCAACTGGACAGGGCCGCGACACCGCTCGAACTGCTCCGTCCGGTCGTCGAACGCGTCGGTGATCGGGTCGAGGTGTTCGTCGACGGTGGTGTGCGCAACGGCGCCGACATCGTCGCCGCGGTCGCTCTCGGGGCGAGAGCCGTGCTGATCGGACGGGCCTACCTATACGGCCTGATGGCCGGGGGCGAGGCCGGCGTTCAGCGTGTAGTCGACATCATCGCAGCCGACCTGCGACGCACCATGCAACTCCTCGGGGTAACCACCATCGCCGAACTGACCCCAGCCCTGGTTCTCCTCCGCCCGGCCTGACCGGCCACCTCTCCGACTATATAAACGAGAACTCGCCGAAGGCGTCGGCTGGCACGGCCTGTTCATTGGAGGATGCCAGACTGATATCGTTCCGGCTCACGTCGCGGTAAGCGGTTGCCAGGAGATTCTCAAGGTGTTTCGTGAGCGAGAGGACAGCGCTCGTGGGCTTTTCGTCTGTGATCCAATGAACGTCGCCTACATCGTTCTCGTTGTTGCTGGCATCGGCCTGTTCGTCGTGGAGCTGGTGGTCCGTTGGCGCAGACAGATCTACGTTGACCTGCGCGAAGCCGGCGTGTCCGTGCGAGTCGGCGTCATCGCGTACGCTTCCGGCGGGATCTCCCAGACAGGGTTAATGGCAGCGGCTTTTTGGGCGTCGCGCCACGTAGTCCCCTGGCAGCTGCCACTGTGGAACCCGCTGACGTGGATCACCTACATCCTGCTCGACGATTTCTCCGGCTACTGGCTGCACCGCGCCTCGCATCGCTTCCGGTTCTTGTGGTCCGCGCATCTCGTACACCACTCGGCAACGGAT
>JAYUDQ010000197.1:0-14614 GCA_043739745.1 Acidimicrobiia bacterium
GAGGAGTCCGAGGAGCAGCGTGCGCTCGCGCAGTTATGGAGGTCCTACAAAGACTCCGGATCGCTTGAATCCCGCGACAGGCTGATCCTGCACTACTCGGCCCTCGTCAAGTACGTGGCCAGCCGCGTTTCGGTCGGTTTGCCGCAGAATGTCGAGCAGGCCGACCTCGTCAGCTACGGGATCTTTGGGCTGATCGACGCCATCGACAAGTTCGAAGTCGACCGCGGGATCAAGTTCGAGACCTATGCAATCAGACGGGTACGCGGAGCCATCATCGACGAATTGCGTTCGATCGACTGGGTGCCGCGTTCGATCCGGGCGAAGGCCCGCGCCGTGGAGAACGCGTTCGGCTCGCTCGAGTCCGACCTGGGTCGTGCCCCAACGGACGCCGAGATGGCCAAGGCGCTGGAGATGACCGAGACCGAGTTGCAGAACGTCTTCACGCAGGTCTCCTTCGTGGGTGTCGTCGCCCTCGACGACATGTTCACCCGTGGAGGCGAACGCGGCGAGTCGACGACGTTGGCCGAGACCATTGCCGACAAGGCCGAAGGTCCGAGCGGTCTGTATGAGGTCGAGGAGATGCGCCAGGCACTGGCATCTGCGGTGAATCGCATGCCGGAGCGGGAAAAAGTCGTGCTGACGCTCTATTACTACGAGGGTCTCACGCTGGCCGAGATCGGCGAGGTTCTCGGGGTCACCGAGAGCCGCGTCTGTCAGATCCATACTCGCGCCGTGCTGCAACTCCGGGCCAAACTGGCCACTACCAGCGCCTGATCACCCGCGCTTAGCGAGCGCAAGAATCCCGGCTTCCCCCTGTCGGCTGTGCCCAACCCTTCACGGGGGTTCTTCCGATGCGTCAGCGCCTCATTGTCACGCTGGTTCTTGTTGTCCTTGTGTTTGTCGTTCCGTTGTCCGGTGCCGCCCTCACACCGCCGGTGACCGCGCTCCCATCTTCCGTGCCGCGTGCTGAGGTTGTGTCGTCGACCTCGCCGCGGAAGGTGGTCTACGCCTTCCCGGTCGACGGCGCGATCATCGACCCGTACCGTCCTCCGAGCAATCCCTACGGGCCCGGGAATCGCGGGGTGGTGCTGGTCACCACACCTGGCGCTCCGGTCGGCGCTCCCGCCGACGGGGTCGTCGTGTTCGCCGGCCAGGTCGGCGGGGATCTCTTTGTGGTGATCCTGCACGCCGATGGCGTCCGCACCACGCTTGGCTATCTGGCGATCATCCTCGTAGCCGCCGGGCAACGTGTCCACGCCGGCCAGTGGGTCGGCCGAGCGAAGTCATCGGTCCACTTCGGTGCCAGGGTCGGGCCGGACTACATCGATCCATTGAGCCTGTTGGAGCCTCGGATCCCCAAGGTATGGCTTCTCCCGTCGCGCCACTGAGCCGCGCGAGTGCAGCAGCAGGGTGAACGCACACGGCGGTACTCCGGTGTGTCGGCAGGTGCCGCGCGGGCCGCTATCGTTGCCGTGCCCTCGGAACAGTCCGCGGGCGACGTCGTTCGGAACACTCCGGTCGGGCCCTGTGCGCGCACCCGGTCGTCGTCGTTGCATCGGACAACCGGAGCTAGAGGAGCACACCATGGCCGCTGCTGGCCCTGTCGTCACCATGCGCCAACTTCTGGAGGCGGGCGTCCACTTCGGACACCAGACCCGCCGCTGGAACCCCAAGATGAAGCGATTCATCTTCGGTGAGCGCAACGGCATCTACATCATCGACCTGAACCAGACGCTGACCCGCGTCGAGTCGGCGTACACCTATGTCCGCGACCTCGTCGCCGGCGGCGGCACGATCCTGTTCGTGGGTACCAAGAAGCAGGCGCAGGATCCCATCTCGACATACGCCGACCGCTGTGGCATGCCGTACATCAACGAGCGCTGGCTCGGCGGCATGCTCACCAACTTCTCCACGATCAGCGGGCGAGTGAAGAAGATGACGGAGTACGAGCGCATGAAGGTGGCCGGCGACTTCGAAGCCATGCCGAAGAAGGAAGCGCTCATCCTCGGTCGCGAGCTCATCAAGCTGCAACGCAATCTCGGCGGCATCCGTGGCATGACGCGGCTGCCCGATGCCATCTTCGTGCTCGACACGAAGAAGGAGCACATCGCCGTCACCGAAGCCAGGAAGCTCGGTTTGCCCGTCGTCGCGGTGGTCGACACCAACTGCGACCCCGATGTCATCGACTACATCATCCCCGGGAACGACGATGCCATCCGTGCCGGCAATCTGCTCTGCCGCGTGATCGCCGACGCCGTAGAAGAGGGTCGCTTCATCAACGCCCGACGCAACGGTGGCCGCTCGACGGTGCCGAACACGGCCGACGTTGCACTCGACGCAGAGGCCGAAGCCAAGCGCTCCGAGCAGCAGTCCTTCGCCCGCAACCAGGCGGCCCAGGCCCAGCAAGAGCGCGAGGCCCGTCTGCTTGCCTCCAAGGTCGATGCCGCGGCGAAGGGCGATGAGGCCATACCTGCCGAGGCTGTCGCCGAGGCTGCGCCTGTCGAGGTTGTCGCCGAGGCTTCTCCGGTGGACGCGCCTGCCGAAGCCTGACCGGACGAGCGCCCATTCGGTGGGTCCCGATTCGCACCCCCCCCCACGCACGAGCGACTCGCCTGCCGCCGATCGAAGCGGCAGGTGCTTGGCGCGTGGAACACACGTACCCACCGCCGAATCAGTGCAGCGAAGTAGTACCGAGAAGTAGTACCGACAAGTAGTACAGCGACGGACGAACAAGAACGAGAGCAGCGACACATGGCAATCACGGCAAAGGACATCCAGCGGCTCCGCGAGATCGCGGGCGTAGGGATGATGGACGCGAAGAAGGCCCTCGAGGCCTCCGACGGCGATTTCGAAGAGGCCAAGAAGTACCTGCGTGAAAAGGGCCTAGCGAAGATGGCGGAGCGGGCCGATCGGGACAACGCTCAGGGAGCGGTGGCCATTGGTGTCGCTGGCAACGCCAGCGCGATCGCGCAGGTGAAATGCGAGACCGACTTCGTGGCCAAGTCACCCGACTTCAAGGCGCTCGTCCAGGCCATCGCCGACACGGTCGCGGCCGACGGCGAAGCCGCCGTGAGCAGGCATCAGGAGAAACTTGACTCGCTCATCGTGTCGCTCAAGGAGAACCTCGAACTCGGTCGCGTCGTGCGCTTCGAAGCGCCGCAGGGTTCGGTCATCGATACGTATCTGCACGTGCAGAGCGAGCGGGGTGTCAACGCCACCATGGTCGAGGTCGCGAATGGCTCGAAGGAACTGGCGCACGATCTCGCCCTGCATGTCGCCTTCGCCCGCCCGATTTACCTGACGCGTGACGAGGTTCCGGCCGACACGATTGACCGCGAGCGAGCGACGCTCGAGGCCATCACCCGGAACGAGGGCAAGCCCGAGGCAGCGATCGGCAAGATTGTCGAAGGCCGCATGAACGGCTACTTCAAGGAGCGCTGCCTGATCGAACAGGAGTACGCGAAGGACAACAAGCAGGCGATCAAAGGCATTGTCGGATCGGCCACGATCACCCGTTTCGCCCAGGTCGAGATCGGCTGATCCCGACGAAACCCGGTCCGATGGGCGGCGAGGGTCGTCCACGCCTCCGGGGCGTGGTCCCCGAAGTCGAGGAAGCGCTATTGAACACGAGTGCGATGAACACGACGCCGCCGAAACGACTCCACCCGAAACGACTCGACCCGAAACGACTCGACCCGAAACGACTCCACCTGACGTGACGACACCGAATACCACCAAGTCACGCTGGCCCCGAGTCCTCCTCAAACTATCGGGTGAAGCCTTTGCCGACCCGGAGACCGCAGGCTCGATCGACGGCGTGGTCGTCGCTCGCATCGCGCAGGAGATCGCAGATGCCCGCAGCGAGCTCGACGTGGAGATCGCGATCGTCGTAGGCGGCGGCAACATCTGGCGTGGGGCAAAGGGTGCGAACTCGGGCATCGACCGGGCGACGGCGGACTACATGGGCATGCTGGCAACCGTGATGAACGCCCTTGCCCTCCAGGACGCGCTGGAGAAGCGCGGGCAGCAATCGCGAGTCATGAGCGCGATCCACATGTCCGAGATCGCCGAGCCGTACATCCGGCGCCGAGCCCTCCGACACCTGGAAAAGGGCAGGGTGGTGATCTTCGCAGCCGGCATCGGCCAGCCGTTCCTGACCACGGATACGCCCGCCGCGATGCGCGCCGCGGAAATCGACGCCAAAGCCGTGCTGAAAGCGACGCATGGCGAGGTCGACGGTGTCTATACCGCCGACCCCAAGCTCGACCCCTCGGCGACGAAGTTCGACACGATCAGCTATGCCGAAGTCCTCAAGCGCGGCCTGAAAGTGATGGACTCGACGGCCATCTCGTTCTGCATGGACAACGACCTTCCCATCGTGGTGTTCAACCTCATGGAGCACGGCAACATCCGCAAAGTCCTCATCGGGAACCCACCGATCGGTACGCTGGTCTCATGAGCGAGCGTCAGCGAGCGAATCATGCGGCATCGCCCGTCAGGGAAGCGCCGACGACGGAGTCGGAGGTGCGTCCATGATCGATGATCTGCTGGCCGACGCCATGGAGAAGATGGCCAAAGCCACAGCGCATGTGCAGGAAGAGTTTTCGGCCGTACGGACCGGTCGGGCCACCCCTGCGCTGGTCGAGAAGCTGCGAGTGGAGTACTACGGCAGCGAAACGCCCCTGCAGCAGTTGGCCAGCTTCAGCGTGCCCGAGGCGCGCGTGCTGATCATCCAGCCCTACGACCGGGCGTCGCTCAAAGCTATCGAGAAGGCGATCACCAATTCGGATCTCGGCGTGAACCCGAACAACGACGGTGTCATCATCCGCCTGAACTTCCCGCCGCTCACACAAGAGCGGCGGAAGGACTTCGTGAAGATCGTGAAGGCAAAGGCCGAGGACGGCAAGGTCGCCGTGCGCAACGTGCGCCGGTCGGTGCGCACCGCTCTCGAGCGTTCGGAGAAGGATGGCGAGATCTCCTCCGACGAGCTGAAGCGAGCCGAGAAGGATCTCGACAAGGTGACTGAGGAATACGTCTCGGAGATCGACCGGCACCTGGTCCACAAGGAGCAGGAGTTGCTCGAAGTATGAGCGAGCGACCCCGCACAGACGGAGCAGCGACGACGTCCGGCTTTGCCGGCAACTGGCGCCGCGTCCGACCCCGCAAAGAAGGAGCATGGTGGACGACGATCTGAGCCAGCCGCAGGCCGTGGAGGGCATCCGGATCACCGGAGCGCAGGAAGCACTGCCGACCGAGTCGAGTCGTCCAACCGGTGGCGGCGACGGTGTTCCCCGAACGGGTCAAAGCTCGCAGCCGACGGCGTCCTGGGACGATGAGGACGACGAGCCGTGGGACGACGAGTGGCTCGCGGCCGAAGGCGACGTCGACCATTCTCCGTCCGGTGCGAAGGCGGATCACGTCCATCACGATGATGACGCGGGCGACGAGAGTTCTTGGCCGTCAGCGACGGACACCTCTGCGCAGATCCGCCCCGACCGCCGTCCGGCGCCGGCCCCCGGCTCGGAGCCGTCGGACCGCGCGATCGCCATCGATGAGGACATGTCGCAGGATGAGGGCCGGTCTTCGTGGTCGTCTTTTGCCGGACAGGGGCCAAGGTGGCGGAACAACGCCGACGACTGGGACGACGGTGACGGGGACGGTTCGCTGATTCACGACGACGACACGCGCATCGGCGCGCTTGATCCCGACCGGTCGGACGAAAGTGATCTGTACACCTTCGACGACCTTCCGGCGAAGGATGTTGCGAAGCAAGCCGTTGGCGGCGAGAAGGTGGCTGCCCGTTCTGGTGGTCGTCGCGCCGTTCGTCGACGTAGCGATGCCGTCGCTGAGCCGGCCCCGGCTTCGCTTCGCGCCGCCGGCAGTGGCACCCGGCCCGGACCACGACGCCCGGCCGGCGGGACTGGCAAGCCGGCCGGAACAACTCGTCCCGGGGACCGCAGTGGTGGAGGATCGATGAACGGCAACGGCAACGGACGGGATTCCGCCCCCACTTCCATGGGCGCACGGGTCGGCACAGGTGTTGTGTTGCTCGGTGGTGCCCTTCTTGTGTTGATCTTCCTGAAGCGTCCGGGCGGCGTCATCTTGATCACACTGGCGCTCACCCTCGCCGTACTCGAGCTCTTCACTGCCCTACGCCAGCGCGGGTTCCAGCCCGCCATCATCCCGGCCGGCGCCGGCGTGGCGTTGATGCCGTTTGTGGCCTACAACCGGGGAAGCGGGGGCCTGCTGATCACGCTGATCCTGGCCACGATGACGTGCCTGCTCTGGTACCTCGTGGGCGTGGTGCGCGACCGTCCAGCGGTCAACATGGCCGTCAGCGTGCTCGGCGTTCTCTACGTCGGCGTGCTCGGGTCTACCGGCGGCCTGATCCTGCAGCACCCGAAGGGCGTCACGATCCTGCTCGGTGCGGTGGTCGGCACGGTTGCGTATGACGTGTGCGGCTACTTCGTCGGCGCGAACGCCGGCAAGATCCCGCTCGCCCCGGAGATCAGCCCGAACAAGACGGTCGAGGGTCTCGTGTTCGGCATGATCGGGGCGATCCTGGTCTGCACTGCGGTGTTCGCCCGCTTCCGCCCGTTCCACCTGAAGGAGGCAGCTCTCCTCGGACTCGTGGTCGCGGTGATGGCGCCGCTCGGCGATTTGTGCGAGTCGATGATCAAGCGCGACCTGGGCATCAAGGATATGGGTACGGTGCTTCCCGGCCATGGTGGGATCCTCGATCGCATCGACGCGATGCTGTTCGTCATGCCCGCCGTGTACTTCCTCGCCCTGAAGGTGCTGTGACGCTGGTGCTGTGACACTTGTGAGCGGTTGGTGACACGGGTGGGTGGGGCCTCTGCCGCCGTCTTGTCGGGGGTTGAACGACCGCTCACCGGTTTGTCACATGGCCGTGCCAAGCTGCATCGGCCATGGGTGAACTCGTCAGCATCAGCGTCGTCGGATCGACCGGCTCGGTCGGCTCGCAGGCGCTCGACGTCATTCGCGCCGAGCCCGGTCGCTTCCGGGTCGAATGCATCGGTGCGTTTCGCAACGTTGACCTGCTGGTCGCCCAAGCCGTGGAGTTCCGGCCGCGGGTGGTCGCGGTGGGTGATGATTCCCAGATCGCCGCCATCCGCGATCGGCTGCCGCCGGGCACCGATCTCGTGGGCGGCCCGAGGGCGATGGCCGAGATCGCGAACGAGGCCGACGTCTGCGTGAACGGGGTTGTCGGGTTTGCGGGGCTGCCCGTCACGCTCGCGGCGTTGGCCGGCGGTCGGCGATTGGCGCTGGCCAACAAGGAGTCGCTCATCACGGCCGGACCGATCGTGGCCCAAGTGAAGCGAACGCCTGGAGCGGAGATCGTGCCCGTCGATTCCGAACACTGTGCCGTGCACCAGTGTCTGGCCTCGCACCGAACCGCGCAGGCCCTTGGTGCTCCCGACCGACTGCGGCGGATCGTGCTGACGGCCAGTGGCGGGCCGTTCCGGACCCGCGCGCGCGAGGCTGGAGGGGGAGCGGCGGCACGCGAGGCGTTGGCGCGGGTCACGGTCGACGAAGCCCTCGCGCATCCGACCTGGAAGATGGGTCCGAAGATCACCGTCGACTCCTCCACCTTGTTCAACAAGGGGCTCGAGGTGATCGAGGCGAAGGAACTGTTCGACGTCGAGGTCGACCGTATCGATGTCGTCGTGCATCCGCAGTCGATCGTGCACTCCATGGTCGAGTTCACCGATGGCACCACGATCGCCCAACTGTCGATGCCCGACATGCGCCTGCCGGTGGCGTATGCCCTCGCGTATCCCGACCGCACGGCCACGGCGTTCGGGGCGATGGACTGGTCGGCGGTCGGACGACTCGATTTCGAGGCCCCCGACCGTGAGGCGTTTCCGTGTCTCGGCTTGGCCTACGAGGCCGCTCGGCGTGGCGGCGTAGCACCCGCTTGGCTCAACGCGGCGAATGAGATCGCCGTCGCTGCCTTCCTCGCCGGCCGCCTGACATGGGGAAACATCGCGAACGTGATCGAAGGTTCACTCATGCAGGCAGATTCTGATAAACCACTCTCCGTGGGTGATGTGATCGAAGCCGACCGCAGGGCGCGCGTCTGTGCCACCCGAATGTGCGAGGAGCTGTCCCGATGAGCACGATGAACCTCGAGGCGCCGGAACCCGAAACGGAATCCCCGTCCGGCACGGTGATCGATCTTCGCAACGACGGGTCGACCGTCACCGATCCGGCCGCCACCGCCACCCGGCTGATCGATCCACAGAAGCGCGTGAACCCCTTCGTCGCGCTGTCCGCCGTCGGCGCATTGGCCGTGCTTGTCATCAGCGGCGGCAGCTATCGGGTGCTCCTGGTGGCCCTGTCCTTCGGCGCCATGATCCTGCTGCACGAGTTCGGCCACTTCATCACCGCCCGGCTGACCGGCATGAAGGCGACCGAGTTCTTCGTCGGCTTCGGGCCCCGGGTCTGGTCGTTCAAGCGAGGCGACACGGAGTACGGCATCAAGGCGCTGCCACTCGGCGGCTACGTGAAGATCCTCGGGATGCACAACCTCGACAGGCTCGAGGATCCGGCCGACGAGCCCCGCACGTACCGCCAGGCGACCTTCCCTCGCCGAGTGCTCGTGGCGAGCGCCGGCACGCTGATGCACATGCTGATCGCGTTCGTCATCTTCCTGATCCTCTACTCCGGCACGGGCCGACTCATCGACACCGACAACATGCAGATCAAAGCCGTCTCCGCGACGGTCGGCTCGGTCGCTAGCCCAGCCTCGGCAGCCGGTCTGCGGAACGGCGATCGCATCTACACCGTGAACGGCAACCGCATCACGGGAACAGTCGGTTCGGACGGGCTCACCGACCTCCTGCGGGTCGTGCAGTCGAACCCCGGAGCCCCCCTGGAATTCGGCATCGTGCGCGAGAAGTCCCTCATCACGATGACGATCGTTCCGGCCCGCGTCACCCTCGCCAACGGGGCCACGGTCGGACGCATCGGTGTCACCAGCGACACGTTCCAGGTCATCCGCGAACCGGTGGCTGATGGGGTCGGGCACTCGATCGGCCAAATCGGGAAGGCGCTCCCACAGACCTTCTCGGCGCTCGGCGCCTTCTTCGCACCGAGGCACCTGAAGACCTACGGGCACAGCCTGGTCAATGCGGGCGGCCCCCAGGCGTCCAATGGCACCCAGGATCCGAATCGGTTCATGTCGCTTCCCGGAACCGTCAATGTCCTTGCCGATGCCAGTCGGGTCGACATCAGGTGGGCCCTCGAGCTGTTCGCCATCATCAACGTGTTCGTCGGCGTCTTCAACATGCTGCCGGTGCTCCCGCTCGACGGCGGCCATGTGCTGATCGCCTTCTACGAGCGCCTTCGGAGCCGCAAGGGCCGTCGCTACCGGGTCGACGTGGCCAAGCTGATGCCGCTGACCTACGCCGTGGTCACGATCCTTATCGTCATCGGCATCTCGTCGCTGTACCTCGACATCCGCAATCCGCTGAAGCTGTTCTAACTGGCTCGGCGGGGGCCGCCGCTCGCCCTTGGGGGCTCGCTTTGGCCTCACCTCGCGTGTGCTTCCTCGCTGTCGCTCGGATCCGACTGGCAAAGCCAGATCGGACCGCACGTAGCCCTGGCTCGGCGGGTCCGTGGCTCGGGCGGGGCCGCCGCTCGCCCTTGGGGCTCGCTTTGGCCACGTCGAGACGTTTCGGGTACCCGGCGCTGACGCAACAACCGGATGCGCGGCAGTATGGACGCCATGCTGCGCACCTATCCCCGCCGCGAGACCCGGAAGATCATGGTCGGCAAGGTGCCGGTCGGCGGCGGTTCGCCGATCACGGTCCAGTCGATGACGACGACCAAGACGGCCGACGTGGATGGGACCCTGGCGCAGATCTACGCCCTTGCCGCCAACGGTGCGGACATCGTGCGCTGCACGTGCAACGAGGTCGAGGCGGCCGAGGGTCTTGCCCGCATCGTGCCCCGTTCACCGGTGCCGATCGTGGCCGACATCCACTTCCAGTACCGCCTCGCGCTGGCCGCTCTCGAGGCCGGTGTCCAATGCCTGCGACTCAACCCGGGCAACATCCGCAAGGCCGAGCACATCAAGGCCGTGGCCATGGAAGCCAAGGATCGCGGGGTGCCGATCCGTATCGGTGTCAACGGTGGTTCGCTCGATCCCGACATCGAGAAGCAGTACGGCCAGACCCCCGAGGGTCTTGTCGCCTCGGCTGTCCGCGAGCTGGCTCATTTCGCTGAGGTCGACTTCTACGATGTGAAGATCTCGGTGAAGGCGTCGAACCCGGCGCTCATGATCGAGTCGTACCGGCTGCTGGCCGACACGGTCGACTACCCTCTGCATCTCGGCGTCACCGAGGCCGGGCCGCTGCCGGGGGGACTGGTCAAGGCGACGGCCGGCATTGCCACCCTGCTGGCCGAGGGCATCGGCGACACCATCCGCTATTCGCTGACGGCCGATCCGGTCGAGGAGAGCCGCGCCGGGCGGCAGCTGCTCGAATCGCTCGGCCTGCGCGAACGCGTCGGGCTCGATCTCATTGCGTGTCCGTCGTGCGGGAGGGCCGAGATCGATGTGATCCGGGTGGCCGAGGAAGCCCAGGAGGCGCTGCGCGACCTCAACGTGCCGATCCAGGTCGCGGTGATGGGCTGCGTCGTCAACGGACCGGGCGAAGCCGCGTCGGCCGATCTCGGTATCGCCGCCGGTCGCCATCGTGGGCACCTGTTCGTGAAGGGCAAGGTCGTGCGGGTGGTACCGGAGAACGAGATGGTGAGCGCCCTTGTCGCGATGGCAAAGGAGATCGCCGCATCCGGGGTGGAAGACGTGCTGGCCCATGCCGATGCCGGAGCAGCGGGTGAGGCCGAGAAGGACCGCCGGCTGCTGCTCGGCGAGCAGGGTGACGATGCGAACCACAGTGAGGCCCGTGTGCAGATCATCAAGAAGACCGTTGCCGCGGCCGACTAGCACCTGACTGGCGCATTCGAGGAGTGAACGAGTGGCGGCGGGTGAAGCACCAGTGACCGAGAAGACGGATTGGAACCCGATTCTGCGGGTCGAGTTCGCCAAGCCCTACTGGTCGCCGTTGCAGTCCTTCGTCGCCGAGGAGCGCTCGAAGGTCGCGGTGTACCCGCCGAAGGATGAGGTGTTCGCCGCGCTTCATCTCACCTCGTTCGCCGATACGAAGGTGCTCATCCTCGGCCAGGACCCCTACCACGGCCCGGGTCAGGCGCATGGGTTGTGCTTCTCCGTGCGTCCTGGCGTGCCCTCGCCGCCGTCGCTCGTGAACATCTTCAAGGAGCTCCGCGACGACCTCGGCCTGCCCATCCCTTCGCACGGCAACCTCGACCGCTGGGCCCGTCAGGGTGTGCTGCTGCTGAACACGACCCTTACGGTTCGGGCCCATGCGGCCGCTTCGCATCAGGGCAAGGGTTGGGAGACGTTCACCGACGCCGTGATCGATGCCGTGGCGGCCAAGGCGGAGCGGGTCGTGTTCATCCTGTGGGGGGCCTCGGCCCGCAAGAAGAAGCCACGCATTCAGTCGGTCGGCGCGGACCGGCATGTCGTGATCGAGTCGTCCCATCCTTCGCCGTTGTCTGCGCACAACGGGTTCTTCGGGAGCAGGCCGTTCTCCCGTGCCAACTTGGCGCTCGTCGAGTCGGGGCGCGCCCCGATCGACTGGTCGCCCGATGGCCGACCCGGTGGCGCGGTCTGATCGGGCAGGCCCCGGTGTCGGGTACGATTGCGACCCGCTTCTGAGCAGGAGTCCTGATGGCGTGGGCGGTGCCCACGCCAGCGGTGTTTCAGGACCCCGTTCTTCCATTGTGACCTGCAGAAACCGAATATCCGAGCCAAGCCGAGCTACACCGAGGAGGTGACGCAAGATGACCAAAGGCACCACGTCCGCAACCGAATCCTCACTGCACGACTTGCTTGTTCCCGTTCTCGCGGAGGCCAACCTCGAGCTGATCGACATCGTGTGCACCGGCCTGGGCACGCCCGCCGCAGCAGTCGAGATCCGTGTCGACCACTCGCCGCAGCATCCGCTCGGCGGCCGTATCGATCTTGAAGGCGTGAGCGTGGCGACCCGCATCATCGACACCGCGCTCGAGGCCCACGACCCGATCGCGGGTGGCTACACGCTCGAAGTTTCGAGCCCGGGTCTCGAACGGCCGCTGCGCACCCCGGACCACTTCCGCCGCTTTCTCGGCACGGTGGTCAGTGTCAAGACGGTTGCGTCAGCGGAAGGTGAGCGCCGGATCGAAGGCCGACTCGATGCCGCTGACACCGCCGCGGACGGTGGCATCACCGTCGCCGGCCGCGCCATTTCCTACGCCGACATCGAACGGGCCCGCACCGTCTTCGTCTGGGGCCCGCAGCCGAAGCCTGGCACCGGCAGCAAGCCGGGCAAGGTCGCCAACTCAGCCAACTCACCCAACGCAGCAGCCAACGCAGCCAAGAACGCGGCCACCACAGCGTTGCCCGCAACCTCGCAGCACCCCCACAAGCAGGCGACGCCGCAGCGCCCCCAAGCGCAACAGGTCGCCGATCACCGCCCAGGAGGCACACGATGAAACTGCTCCAACAGGACTTCATGGAAGCGCTCGAGGTCATCGAGCGCGAGCGCGGGGTGCCGAAGGAGCAGCTCCTGGACGCATTGGCGAACGCGCTCGTCACCGCCTACAAGCGCCAGCCGCGTGCTGCCGAAGAGGCCGTTGTCTCCATCGACCCCGACACGGGCGAGATCTGGGTCTACGCGCAGGAGCTCGACGAGGACGGCAACGTCGTACGGGAGTGGGACGACACGCCGAAGGACTTCGGCCGGATCGCCGCACAGACGGCCAAGCAAGTCATCCAGCAGCGCATCCGTGAGGTCGAGCGGGAGATGAAGTACGAGGAGTACTCCGGCCGCGAGGGCGGGCTCGTCACGGGCATCGTGCAGCAGGGCGACAACCGCTACACCCTGCTCGACCTCGGCCGCGTCGAAGCGCTTCTGCCCCAGGCCGAGCAGGTCCCCCACGAGCGCTATGAGCAGGGCTCTCGGTTGAAGGCCTACATCGTCGAGGTCCGCAAGACGAACAAAGGCCCGCAGATCGTCGTGTCGCGCACCCATCCCGGGCTGGTGAAGTGCCTCTTCGAGCTCGAGGTTCCGGAGATCGCCGACGGCGTCGTCGAGATCAAGGCCATGTCGCGCGAGCCGGGCCACCGGACCAAGGTCGCGGTCTGGTCGAACGATCCCAACGTCGATGCGGCGGGTGCCTGCATCGGTGCCCGCGGCGCACGCGTCCGTATGGTCGTGAACGAGCTCCGTGGCGAGAAGATCGACATCGTCCCGTTCAGCCACGATCCCGCCGAGTTCGTCCGCGAGGCACTCGGGCCGGCGAAGATCAAAGAGGTCCGCATCGACGAGCACATGGGCGTCGCCACGGTCATCGTCCCCGATTTCCAGCTCTCGCTGGCCATCGGCAAGGAGGGGCAGAATGCCCGTCTCGCAGCCCGCCTCACCGGCTGGCGTGTCGACATCAAGGGCGAGACCCAGCTTGCAGAGGAAGAGGCTGCCGGCGAGGGTCAGGAGTACGCCGAGGGTGAATGGGTTCTCGATCCGACCACGGGTGAGCAGCTCTGGGTGCCGGCCGATGGTGGCGAGGCGATGTCGGCCGAGGACTGGTCGGCCGGTGCGGTTGCCGCCGGCGAAGCCGCAGCTGCGGCGCTTGACGGGGGTGGAAGCGCGGTCGCGGCCGCTGCGTCTCCTGCGATCGCAGCGGCGGATGTCGTGGCGGTCGATGCCGCCGCCGGCGACGGTGCCACGAGCACCAGCGACACCAGCGCCACGAGCGCGCCGAGCTGAGCCGCCGGACGGTCGCCGAGAAGCCGATCGGTGCCGGCCCGTGGCGCACTTGCCTCGTGTGCCGGTCGGTTCGCAAACCTGATGCACTCGTGCGTGTCGTCCTGGTCGGGGAGCGTCTCGAGGTGGGACGGTCACTCCCCGGGCGTGGTGCGTGGCTGTGCGCCGGGCCCGGGTGCACACCGAGGCTGCACGAGAAGGCGCTCGCCCGGGCGCTGCGGGGCACCGTGACCACGGCTGCTCGGGAAGATCTTCAGCATCGGTTGCCGTAAGAACCCGGACGTCGGTTTTCGGCATGTCGGAAACGTGGGAGCATGTCAGGTCCCTGTCCGACCTCCCCCGAGGTGTGGCACATGCGCCTGCGTTGCCCTTTGGGTCGACGACGGCATTGGGCACGAAGGACCGCAACACGCACGAACCTGCACGGACAGTGCAGATGTCACCACAGAGGAATGGGCCGCTTGGCAGCAAAGAAGATCAGAGTGCACGAGCTCGCCAAAGAGCTCGGCATGACGAATCAGGAGACACTCGATCTCGCCTTGACCCTCGGCATCTTTGCGGGCAAGGCCAGTCACTCCTCCAGCATCGAGGACGCCCAAGCCGATCGCGTCCGTCGGAGGGCTGACGCCGACGGACTCCGTCGCGACGTCCAGCCAGAAGAGCCGGCCAAACCGGTCAAGGGTGGCAAGAAGCCCGTTGCCGAGGCCGCTCCGGCGGCAGAGGTCGGCATTGCGCCGGCCGTGGCGGAGCGCTTGCCAGAACCC
>JAYUDQ010000198.1:0-2307 GCA_043739745.1 Acidimicrobiia bacterium
GCAGCGACCTCACCGTCGTGCTGACCGGTGGGGTGCGAACGCCGTCGGACGCGCTGGTCGGGCCGGTGGCCGCGGCAACGCTGCGCTCGCTGCACCTCGACGTGGTGTTCATGGGTGTGCACGGGATGGCGGAGGACGCGGGCTTCACGACACCGAACCTGGTCGAGGCCGACACGAACCGGGCCTTCGTGGGCAGCGCCCAACGGCTCGTCGTGCTGGCCGATCACACCAAGTGGGGCCTGGTGGGGCTCAGCTCGATGGCCGCCTTGGACGACGCCGACGTCGTGGTGACGGACGATCGCATCCCGACCGCGGCCCGGGCGGCACTGGGTGCTTCGGTCGGCGATCTTGTCGTGGTCCGTCGGCTCCGCGCCGAGCGTCGGGCATGAGCCCCGCCAACGAGCGGACGCAGGCGCTTGCCGCGTTCGGGCCCCGCACGTGGGCCGACCCCGGTGCGGTCAGCCTCGGTCGACTCCCCATGCGCAGCCCGCTCGTTGCCCATCCGACGATTGTGGGCGCTCGCGGCCCACGCGAATCGTCGCCGTGGAGGCGCTCGCTCGACGGGCGCTGGCGATTCCGGCTGCGGAACAGACCGACGGACGTCACCAACGCCGACGTTTCGGAGGCGACCACGACTGCGAACGGCTGGACATCCCTCGGCGTCCCCGGCCACTGGACCACCCAGGGATTCGACCGCCCCCACTACACCAACGTGCAGATGCCGTTCCCGGGCCGGCCACCCGAGCTGCCGGACGAGAACCCGACCGGTGTCTACCGGACCGTGTTCCGCGTCCCGGCGCAGTGGCGACTCAGGTCCACCGTTCTCCACGTGGGTGGCGCCGAGTCCGTGGTCTACGTCATCGTCAACGGGATGCCGGTCGGCTTCAGCACGGACAGCCGACTGGCGGCCGAGCTCGACATCACCGACTTCCTCATCGCCGGGGTCAACCAGCTCGCCCTCGTCGTCGTCAAGTGGTCGGCACAGAGCTATGTGGAGGATCAGGACTGCTGGTGGATGGGCGGGCTTCCGCGTGAGGTGTTCCTCCGGTCCGTCGGGTCCGTGCACATCGGGGACGTCCATGTCGACGCCGGGCTTGCGGGGAGTGCCCTCAAGCCCACCGGAACCCTACGTGTACGTACAACGGTCGGGTTCTCCCCCGAGGCCCTCGCGCAGGCCCATCACGACCGCCGACCCGGACGCGACGCGTACGAGGTGGTCGCGCAGCTCGAGACGCTCGCCGGCATGCCGCTCGGTGCGGCGCTCTGCGGACCGGTGCCGCTCAGCATTCGTCCCTACGTCTTCCGCGGCCATGTGGTGGACGTCGTCGCGGACATCGGCCGGATCGATCGCTGGTCGGCCGAGGACCCCGTTCGCTACCGCCTGGTCGTCTCGCTGCTGCGCGACGGCGAGCTCGTCGAAGCCGTGACCGAGCACGTCGGGTTCCGCTCGGTCGAGGTCGTCGGCAACGAGCTCCGCATCAACGGACGGCGGGTGATGATCCGCGGGGTGAACCGCCACGACCACCATCCCGAGCGAGGCAAGGCGGTCACACCCGAAGATATGCGCGCAGATCTCCTTACGATGAAGCAGCACAACATCAATGCGGTGCGCTGCTCCCACTACCCGAACGATCCGAGGTTCCTCGACCTCTGCGACGAGCTCGGTTTCTACGTGGTCGACGAGGCCGACATCGAGAGCCACGCGTTCAACGAGCTGCTCGGCCACGACGCGGCGTACGGTCCGACGTGGCTCGAGCGCGGCATGCGCATGGTCCGACGCGACAAGAACCATGCGTGCGTGATCCTGTGGTCACTCGGCAACGAGTCGGGCTACGGCGCCAACCATGACGCGCTCGCCGCAGCCATCCGCAGGTTCGACCCGTCGCGCCCGTTGCACTACGAGGGCGCGATCATGCATACGTGGGCGCCGCCGGGCGACAAGGGCGGTCACGGCGTCACCGATGTGATCTGCCCGATGTACCCCGCCATCGACGAGTTGGTCCGCGCCGTTGAACGTCGGGACGACTCTCGGCCGTGGATCCTGTGCGAGTACAGCCACGCCATGGGCAACTCGAACGGCGGCCTGGCCGACTATTGGGACGCGTTCGAGCGCACTCCAGGTCTGCAGGGCGGGTTCCTCTGGGAGTGGAAGGACCACGGGCTGCTGCAACGACTGGGGCGGGGGCGCTGGCGGTACGGCTACGGCGGACAGTTCGGCGACGAGCCCAACGACGCGAACTTCGTCGCTGACGGCCTCGTCGGCCCGGACGGCACGCCCCATCCGGCGATGCGCGAAGTGGCGTGGGT
>JAYUDQ010000199.1:0-2302 GCA_043739745.1 Acidimicrobiia bacterium
AGCGGTGCGCTTCAGACGTTGGCGAGGTTCAGGAAGTTCCCCACGAGGCGGTGCCCGGCCTCGGTGAGGATCGATTCGGGGTGGAACTGAACGCCCTCGACCGCCAACTCGCGGTGGCGCACCGCCATGACGATGCCATCGGCCGTCTCCGCCGTCACCTCGAGCTCGGCCGGCATTGTTTCAGGGTCGATGACCAGCGAGTGGTAGCGGGTGGCGGTGAACGGCTGCGGAAGGTCGCGCAGCACGCCGAGGCCATGGTGATGGACGACCGAGGTCTTGCCGTGCATCAGCGACGGAGCCCGAACGACCCGGCCCCCGTACACATGGCCGATGGCCTGGTGGCCGAGGCAGACCCCGAGGATCGGGATCCTGCCCCCGAGCTCGCGAATCACGTCGCAGCTGATGCCGGCGTGCTCTGGCCGCCCCGGCCCCGGCGAGATCAGGATGGCGTCCGGCGCCAATTCGACGATGCTGACGACGTCGATCGCGTCGTTCCGGTGCACGATTGGATCGGCGCCCAGCTCACCGACGTACTGCACGAGGTTGTAGACGAACGAGTCGTAGTTGTCGATGACGAGCACGCGGGCGACCATGGGGCGACGGTAGCTGGCCCGGGCTGGTCCGCCCCCACGGTTATCGTTGCGCACATGGCAACTGCTCCCGGGTCCTCGGGTTCTTCCGGCTCGTCGAAAACCTCCGGCTCCTCCGGCTCCTCCGGCTCCTCTGGCACGTCCGGTTCGTCCGGTTCGTCCGGTTCGTCCAGTTCCCCCGGCGCAAAGGGTCGCTTCACTCCGAAGAAGGGTGCCAAAGCCAAGGCCGAGGCGGTCGAGGAGAAGCGGCCCGGCTATCAGGCCAGTGGCCGGTACACCGCACCGACGGTCCACACCGCGGCGGAACTCCACGAGACGAAGCCATGGGTG
The DNA here is from genome assembly GCA_043739745.1 of Acidimicrobiia bacterium. Lineage (GTDB taxonomy): Bacteria > Actinomycetota > Acidimicrobiia > Acidimicrobiales > JANYDT01 > JAYUDQ01. Next base: position 921 of record JAYUDQ010000199.1, read on the forward strand.
CCCTACGCGATGTTCGCCTTCCTGATCATCGGGCTCGTCCTGATCATCGGGAACTACCTCGAGATCCTGCCCGGATCGTCCGACGGCAAGTACTTGCTGGGTGGTCTGCTGTGCATCACCGGCGGCTTCGCTACTGCGACGCAGTTGCGCTAGGTCGATCGAACTACAGGCGTGTAGTCCTCCCCAGTCTTGTCCACAGGTGTGGACGACGGGGGCCGGGGGCAGAGCTACTCCACGGCCTCACCGTCGACGGCGACAAGATCCATCTCGTCCATGCAGTGCCGCGGTGCGACGGGGTCGACGATGTCCGTCTTCGTCATGCGGATCTCGGTGCCACAGCTCGGACAGCGATAGCGCATGTTCACCCGACGCAACTCGCCGTCGGGCGGCGGTGTCGGGATCGGCCGGGCCAGACCACCGATCATCGCCTTGCCGAGACGCCATATGCCGTAGCCGAAGACCAACGCGATCGGCACGCGCACCAGCCAGAACACCATGTCCTTAGGCTACCGAGGCCTCAAGGGCAGCGTTACCGCAACCGCTCGATGATGGTGGCGTTGGCCAGCCCGCCGCCCTCGCACATCGTCTGCAGGCCGTATCGGCCGCCGGTGCGCTCGAGTTCGTTGAGCAGCGTCGTCATCAACTTGGCACCGGAGCAGCCGAGCGGGTGGCCGAGAGCGATGGCACCGCCGTTGACGTTGACCTTGCTCATGTCTGGGTGGTGCTCCTTCTCCCACGCCAGCACCACCGACGCGAATGCCTCGTTGACTTCGAACAGATCGATGTCGTCGATCGACAGGCCGGACCTCTCCAACACCTTGGTCGTCGCCGGGATCGGGCCGGTCAGCATGGTGACGGGATCGACGCCGGCGAGTGCGAACGTGTGGAAGCGGGCCCGCGGCTTGAGGCCGAGCTCGGCCGCCTTCTCCTCGCTCATGATCAGGACGGCCGACGCGCCGTCGGTGATCTGCGACGAGTTCCCGGCCGTGACCTTGCCGTCGGGTTTGAAGGCCGGCTTGAGCTTGCCGAGGCTCTCGATCGTCGAGTCGGCGCGGATGCCCTGGTCAGCTCGGAACTCCTCGGTGCCGCCGTCGGTATGGACGGTGATCGGGATGATCTCGTTGTCGAACCGGCCCTCGGCCGTGGCCTGAGCGGCGCGACGGTGCGACTCGGCGCTGAACGCATCGAGGTCCTCACGGCTGATGCCCCATTTGTCGGCAATCATCTCGGCGCCGATGCCCTGCGGCTGCAGACCACCCACCGACGCGTAGCGGTCGTTCATCGATTTGGTGAACGGCATGCCAGGGCCTGAAGCGACCGACGCGCCCATCGGCACACGGGTCATGCACTCGACACCGGCCGCGATTGCGATGTCATAGGCA
>JAYUDQ010000200.1:0-2300 GCA_043739745.1 Acidimicrobiia bacterium
CGTCGGGTTCCACTCGAGGATGACCATCACATCCGCGTCGGCGGCGAGCATTTCCTCGGCGAGTAGGGCCGGTGTGGCGTTCTCGGTGTAGACGTTGCAAACCAGCATCTGTACCTGAGGGGCGCCAGCAGCCCAGCGCGGCACGCGGTCCCTCAAGAAGCGTGGCACGAGCATCGCCAGGTGATAGATCACGAGCACGAGCGCAGCAGCCGCGCGGATCCAGGCGCCGTCGATGATCGCGAACACCAGGATGATCCAGGCCAGCCCGAGAAGGTACGGCAGGGTGTCATGAGCGATGGCGAGGACGGCGTGAAACGACACGGACAGAACGGCCGTCAGTGCCAAGAGTGCCAGCAGCGCGATCAGGATCCACTGCACGTCGGTGAACAGGCTGCTCGCAATCACCCGCCCAAACTAATCTCATTCGGCCGGACCGTGTTCGCGCACATTCCCTGACATTTCCGGTGATCCGTTCGACTATTCTCGTGGCTGACCGAAGTCGGATGATCGAGTAGGGGGAAAGTGGCCGGGAAAGGCGCCTCCTCTGTGGTCAGCGTGATGCTGGAACAGAGCCAACCGTTGCTCGACGCCTTTCCGCGGGCAATCGTCGTCGTCGATGGAGTTGGCACGATCGTTGCGTGGAATAACTTTTCGGAGAAATTGTACGGGTGGGGGGCCGACGAGGCGATCGGGCAGTCTCTGTATCAACTGATCATCCCGCCACACCTGCGCCGGGCCGGGCGCCAGATCATGGCGTCGGTGTTCGAGGGCAACGCCTGGACGGGCAACATCAAGGCGTTGCGCCGAACCGGTGAGATCCTGGAAATACGATCGTTCCTCGGCCCGCTGTGCGATGCGCGTGGCCACGTTGTCGGTGCCATCGGCGCGGCAGAAGACACCGAGGAAACGCTTCGATTGCGGCAGGAGACTTCCGACCTCGCGGATCATCTGCGGCTCGCCCTGTCCGCGGGGCAGTTGGGTACGTGGCAATGGGACCAGGCCTCGGGCGTCACGACCTGGGATGTGACGATGGAGGGGTTGTTCGGCCTCGAGCCGGGCACGTTCGGCGGCACCTTCGACGACTACGTCGCACTGCTCCACCCGGAAGAAGTCGACCACATCCTTGCCGTCGTCGAGCGTGCCGTGGCCGAAAAGACAGCGTACGACGTCGAGCATCGCGTCGTCATGGCCGATGGCAGCGTGCGCTGGTTGCAGGGTCGCGGTGAAGTCACCACCGATGCCGACGGCAATGTCACCGGCACCATCGGCTGCAGCGGTGACGTGACGGAGCGCAAACTGGCTGAGGCCAACGGTTCCCGCCGCCTGCGCGAGGCCGAACAAGCCGCGAACAAGGAGCGCCTGCAACGCGAGCGGTTGGAGTTCATCTCGTCGCTCAACGACGTTGCTCTCGCCGCGAGTGATCATCTCGAATTGATGACGGCCGCGGCGTCGGCCGCTGTGCCGAGGCTGGGCGATTGGTGCTTGTTGCACTACTTCCCGGAGCCCGGCGTGCACGAACAGCGGGTTGCTCACGCCGATCCCGAAAGAATCGAGTGGGCTGGGCGGCTGCAGGAGCGGTACCCGTACTATCCGAACGGTCTGTTCGGGGTGCGCGAGGTGATGCGCACCGGCGAGACCGAGTTCTTCAGCGATCTCGACGACACGATGCTGGAACGGGCCTTTGCACACCCGAGGGATCCGGGTTCCGACGAGCCCCGTGCGGTCATCGACGAACTGCAACTGACGAGCCTGATCACCGTGCCGCTCCTGACCAAGCGCGGCGTCGTCGGCGCGATGCAGTTCGTCAGCGCCGAATCGAAGCGACATTACGACAACGAGGACGTCACGCTCGCGGAGGCAGCTGCTGGGCGGCTCGCCGAAGCGCTCGACAATGCCTGGCTGCTCGACCAGCAACGTCGCATTTCGACAACGCTTCAGGCCGCGCTGCTGCCCGGCGAGCTGCCCGACATCCCCGGTGTCACGATCGCGGTTCGCTATTGGGCTGCTGGTGCGGTGAGCGAGGTCGGCGGCGACTTCTACGACGTGTTCCCGATCGCCGAGAACCGTTGGGCGCTTGTCATCGGCGATGTCTGCGGCACTGGGCCTGCGGCTGCAGCGGTCACCGCTATCGCGCGTCATACCATCCGGGCAGCAGCCACGCACGGGGTCGACCATGCGACGGTGCTCAACTGGGTGAACGACGCCATCCTCGCCAGCGGCAACGGTTTGTTCTGCACCGTGCTGTACTCCACGCTCGACCATCTGCCCGACGGTTCATGGCGCTACACCTCCGTGGCGGG
>JAYUDQ010000201.1:0-2300 GCA_043739745.1 Acidimicrobiia bacterium
TGTTCGCGATGTTCGTCGTCATCGGCTTCTCGAACGCCGTGAACATGACCGACGGGCTCGACGGGCTGGCCGCAGGAAGCTCGGTCTACGCCTTCTCGGCCTATGTGGTGATGGCCTTCTGGATGTTCCGACACAGCGCCGACTACCGGGTTCCGCAGGCGCTCGACGTCGCCGTGGTCGCGGCCGCAATGGTGGGCGCCTGTGCCGGGTTCCTGTGGTGGAACGCAGCGCCTGCGCGCATTTTCATGGGAGACGTCGGCGCGTTGGCCATCGGTTCCGCGTTCGGCGCGATCGCGATGGTGACCTATACGCCGCTACTGCTCCCGATCATCGGCGGACTCTTCGTCCTGGAGACCGTCTCGGTGATCATCCAGGTGTTCACGTTCCGGGTGCTCGGGGGCCGCCGCTGGTTCCGCATGGCGCCGTTCCATCATCATTTCGAGCTTGGCGGCTGGCCGGAGACGACCGTGCTCATCCGGTTCTGGATCATCGCCATGATCCTGGTGGCCGTCGGTCTCGGAATCTTCTATGCCGACTTCATCGCCCTCGGCGGGATCGACTGATCTGATGGCGACGGGCCCCGCCTCCACTTCGTTTCGGCACCCGCCGCGTCGCCTCTTTGGGGTTCGGGGCTTCGCTCGTCGCGGGCTCCTCGCTCTCGCATTCACCCACGGCGTTGGGCTGATGGCGACGGGCCCCGCCTCCACTTCGTTTCGGCACCCGCCTATGGCGACGGGCCCCGCCTCCAATTTTCTGAAAGGCATTCGCTGATGGCTTTGGCACTTCCCGACTCAGGGCTCCGACGCCGGTCCAGACGTCCTTCCGGTACGACCACGAAGGACAAGACGGTCAACGGTCGAATGGGTGCATGGACCGCGCCGGCCCTCGGGCTGCTCGGCATCGTCATCCTGCTCACGGTCGTCGGCCTGGTGTTCGTCGCGTCGGCCTCATCGGTGACGTCGCTGCACAAGTACGGGAACAGCTGGTACTACTTCCGCCGGCAGGTGCGCTGGGCCGTGTTCGGGTCGATCGCAATGGTCTTCACGACCTACTTCTCCTACCGGCGCTGGCAGCGCTTCGCCGTGCCCATACTGGTGGTTTCCGTTCTCGGCACCCTCGCCACGTTCTCCCCCTTCGGCATCACCAAGAACGGATCGAGCAGGTGGATCGGACCATCGTCGTTCGCCATCCAGCCCTCGGAGATCCTCAAGTTCTCGGTCGCCGTCGGCCTCGCGGCTCTGTTCACGTTCCGCGCAAGTGCCATCGACGACTTCCGCACCTCGATCAAGCCCGCGCTGCTACTCCTCTTGGTGACCGTCGGGCCGGTGTTGGCGCAGCCCGACATGGGCACGGCCATGATCCTGCTACTTGTAGCAGCGTCGCTGTTCGCAGTCTCGGGCATGTCCTTGCAGCGCCTCGGTTCGCTCGCCGCGATCGCCACCGCGTTCACGCTTCTGTACGCGTGGATCGAGCCGTACCGCCGTGACCGTCTGCTCGCATTCCTCCATCCGACCCAGGACGTCATGGGCATCGGCTACCACGTGTTCCAGTCGAAGCTCGGCTTCTCCGGCGGCCGACTGTTCGGTGTCGGTGTCGGCGCCAGCCGGGCGAAGTGGGGCTTTCTGCCGAACTCGTTCACCGACTTCATCTTCGCCATCATCGGCGAGGAACTCGGCCTCATCGGTGCCGCGCTCGTCCTCGCGCTGTTCCTCTCGATCGCCGTCCTCGGCCTCATTGCCTCCGGCCGGGCCGAAGACCGCTTCGGCATGCTGCTGGCCACGGGCATCACCACATGGATCGTTGCGCAGGCAATCATCAACATGGGCGCCGTGATCGGGACGATGCCCGTCACCGGCGTGCCGTTGCCGTTCATCTCGGCCGGTGGGTCCTCGTTCGTGGTGGTCATGGGCGCCGTCGGTGTGCTCATCAACATCGCGCGCCAAGGCACACGGCCCGAGCGTCGCTCGGCAACGACGTAGGCCGGGTCGGATTCGTGGGTGCCACAGGTCGTGTCGCAACCAAGCCGTGGATCGTCATCGCCGGTGGTGGCACGGCCGGACACGTGCTGCCCGCCCTGGCCGTCGCCGCCGCGCTCGTCGAAGAAGGTGTGCCGGCCGCTGCGATCGAGTTCGTCGGCAGCAAGCGCGGCATCGAGGCGCGGCTCGTTCCCCAGGCCGGCTTCGGTGTGACTTTGCTCTCCGGACGTGGCATACAACGCAAGCTCACGACCGACAACATCGGGGCCACGGCGGGGCTGATCGGCGGAACCGTCCGGGCGTTCGTGCACCTCGTCCGGCACC
>JAYUDQ010000202.1:0-2294 GCA_043739745.1 Acidimicrobiia bacterium
ACCGTCGTCATGGACAAGACCGGCACGCTCACCAAGGGCGAACCCGAGGTCACCGACGTCATCGTTGACGGCATCGAAGAACTCGAACTGCTCCGTCTCGTCGCCGCCATCGAACGCGAATCGGAACATCCCCTCGCGGAAGCAGTCGTGCGCTACGCCGACAACAAGAACGTCGAACGAATTCCTGCTACGAACTTCGAGAACGTGCCCGGCCAGGGCGCTGTCGCCACCGTCGACGGCCGCCGTGTTGCGGTCGGCAACCGGCGGCTCTTCGAGCGCGAAGGCGTCGACATCGGCGGTCTCGCCGCCCGCCGCGACGAGATCGCGAACGGCGGACGCACCGCCATCGCCGTCGCGATCGACGGGCGTGCCGTTGCCGTCATCGGCATCGCCGACGCCGCCCGCCCCACCGCCGCAGCAACCGTCAAAGCACTCCACGAACTCGGTACGCAAGTCGTGATGCTCACCGGCGACAACGAAGCAACCGCCCGTCGCATCGCCGGTCAGCTCGGCATCGACACCGTCATCGCCGACGTACTACCCGGCGACAAGGCAGCCAAGATCGCCGAACTACAAGCAAACGGCCAACGCGTCGCGATGGTCGGCGACGGCGTCAACGACGCCCCCGCCCTCGCGCAAGCCGACCTCGGCATCGCCATCGGTGCCGGAACCGACGTCGCCATCGAAACAGCCGATGTCGTCCTCATGCGCTCCGACCCACTCGACGTCGCCATCGCCCTACGCATCGGACGCGGCACACTACGCAAGATGCGCCAGAACCTCGGCTGGGCCATCGGCTACAACGCCATCGCCCTTCCCATCGCAGCCGGCGTCTTCGAACCCGCCTTCGGATTCACGCTCCGCCCCGAAATCGCCGCACTTTCCATGTCCGGCTCCAGCTTCCTCGTCGCCGTCAACGCCCTGCTCCTGAAACGGCTCCACCTCCCCAGCCAAGCCACACCTGCAGACGCATAGCCAACGAGTCAAGGCTTGTCGAAAGATCGAGATCTGCTACTCATCGTCGTAGTAGGGCCGGAAGGCCCGCCAAGGCGGTGTCGTCCGGCACTACCTGACGAGCAGGGGGTCCGCCATCATGGTTGGCGTAGACGGCTCCGATATTGGGCACACACAGTTCCGTCTCGTGCCACAGAAAGGCAGTACACCCATGAGGAACCCAACGCTCGACGTCGACCGCTCTCGGTTCCGAGCAAAGCAGCAAATCCGCCTGCTGGCTTTGTTCGGCGGAATCGCATTGTCGATCACTCTTGTCGGATGTGGATCCGACAAGGTGCCCGCGTCAAAACGATCCAACCCGACCTTCACACTCAGTGAGTTCAGCATCAAGCTGGACCAGAAGTCCCTGCCTGCGGGTACGGTGACCCTCACTGCCGACAACGTCGGTGCCGAGGAACACGAGATCATCTTCGTCAGAGCATCAGCCGTGGCCGACCTCCCGACCAAAGCCGACGGGTCGGTCGACGAAGAGAAGATCGCCAAGTCCGACTTGGTCGGCGAAATCGGAAACGTCCCAGCGCAAGGGTCGAAGACTGCAACCTTCAAGATTGCTGCGGGAAGTTATGTCGCATTCTGCAACATCGTCGACAAAATGGGTCCGAATGGGATGACCGGCGCTTCCGCTGGTACCGCGAATAGCAAGGTCGGCGGCATGATGAACACCGAATCAAGTGCAACCATGGGAGCTGGACACATCCACTTCGTCATGGGAATGCACCAGCTTTTCACCGTCAAGTGAGTGCGTGGTCAAGTGGACACTTCTGGACGTCAATCACCTTTGAACTCATCCTCGTCGGCGCGGAGCGTGTCGCGGAACGCCAGGAACTGGCGGAGTCGCGGACTTCCCTCGGTGAACAGATGAAGGTGATGCGTCGGCTCGTCCGCCGGCCCGTACAGCAGGTCACGACCTTCGAGACCGAGGTCACCGACGTAGGCGTATCCGATGCCCACGAGCCGCTCGATCGCCTCGCCTGTGTTTCCGTCCGCGCGCAAGACCAGCGCAAGGTCGACCGTCGGGTTGGCGGCAAGACCCGGCACCGCAGTGCTGCCGACGTGCTCGACACGAACGACAAGCGGGCTGAGGATCATCTCCGCACGATTCGCGAGGACCATGAAGCGCTTCGCCCACCCGGGGTCGTCACCGTGCAATGCGATTGGGCCACGGTCCGAAGCAGTTCGGGACAACTGCAGCGCAACGCTCACCCTCGATCGAAGCGCAGCCACATTCGCGTCATCGATGATCGCAGTCACGTCACGGTCGGGACCGACGACGACAGCAC
>JAYUDQ010000203.1:0-2293 GCA_043739745.1 Acidimicrobiia bacterium
TGAGTCGTTGACGGTTCCGCTTGATCGTTTCGAGGAAGCGACGGGCTGGATGCTGAAAACGCAGGGTGCGTGTAGGGGCGAGGTGTGTGTGCCGCTACCAGATGTGGTGCATGACGGTCAGGTCGACGTGGCGGTCGTTGCGGAGCGTCTCGGGATGCCGCTCGTGGAGAGTTCCGCGGACCGTTTGTGGGCACTGGGCCCAGCGTCGTTCGGCGGTCACGTCCTGCCGACGGCGAAAGCACCCGAGCTCGAACTCCCTGACTTGGAGGGACAACCGTTCCGGTTGTCGTCGCTGCTTGGTCAGAAGGTGTTGGTGGTGTCGTGGGCGCCGTATTGAGGCTGTGCTCGTGACCTGCCCGTGTGGCAGGAATTGCGTACCGAGCTGCACCCCCGCGGTCTGGAGATCGTGACCGTTGGTATGGACACCGCCGGGCCCGAGGCGTGTCGGCCGTTCATCGAGGCCGCAGATCCGCAGCACCCATCGCTGATCGACGTCGGCCATGTCATGGCGGAGCGTTTCGGGGTCGTGAACATCCCGAACGGGGTGTGGATCGACGAGGCCGGTATGATCGTGCGGCCGGCGGAGCCGGCCTTCCCACCGGGCGGCGTGCGCGGCGGGCGAGCTGCGTTGGATGGCGGCGTCCCGGACCGGATGAAGGCGATCTTCGCCGAGGCCGACAAGATCCAGGTCGACCGGGAAGCGTACGGTGTGGCGTTGCGTGATTGGGTGGAGTTCGGCTCCGCCAGCCGTTTCGTGCTGTCGCCTGAGGAGGTCGTCGCCCGCTCGGGACGACGGGATCATTCGGCGGCTGAGGGTGCGGCCCACTTCGAGCTCGGGCAGCATTTGTGGCGCAGTGGTCGTGGCGACGCTGCGGTCGAGCATTTCCGGGCCGCGCATCGTCTCCAACCGGAGAACTTCTCGTACAAGCGTCAGGCGTGGTCGTTGGTGCCGGCGGGGGCTGGTGCGTTCGACCGGTTCTGGCAGGGACCCGTCGAGGGCCAGGAGGAGGAATGGCCCTACGAGAGCGACTGGTTGAGCGAGGTACGCGAGAAGGGGGCCGAGAACTACTACCCGCCGATGGAGCCATGACGGATCCAGGTGTCGGCCGGGGGTCGATGGGTTGTCGTATACCGACGATCCGATGAGCGCGCGGATGTCCGGATATGCCAGCTACCCGTCGCTTGTCGACCGGGGGGTGTTCATTACCGGTGGCGCTGCCGGGATCGGCAGCGCGCTCGTTGAGCAGTTCGCCCGCCAGGGCGGCAGGGTCGCGTTCGTCGACCGGAACGTCGACGGTGCGCATGCCACGATCCGTCGCTGCGAGGCGGTCGGCGTCGCGCACCCGCCGCAGTTCTTCGAGGTGGACCTCGTGGACATCGCCGCCCTTCAGCAGGCGTGCGCCGCGGCTATCGGGACGGTCGGCCCGATCAGCGTCCTCGTCAACAACGCGGCCAACGACGACCGCCATGACTGGCGCGATGTCACGCCCGAGTACTTCGACGATCGCATCCACGTCAACCTGCGGCACTACTTCTTCGCCATTCAGGCACTCGCTCCCCAGATGATCGACGCGGGTCACGGCTCGATCGTCAACATCGGATCGAGCAGCTACCTGATGCAAGAGGACATGTTCCCCGGCTACGCGATTGCCAAGTCCGCGGTGGAAGGCATCACGCGCACGATGGCGCGGACACTCGGCCCGCACGGTGTGCGCGTCAACACCGTCCTGCCGGGCTGGGTCCCGACCGAACGACAGCTCACGAAGTGGTGGACAGCCGAAGGAGAGGCGCAGACGTTGAGGGATCAGGCGATCAAACGTCGGATAACTCCCGACGAGTTCGCCCAAATGGTGCTGTTCCTCGCCGCCGACGACGGTGCCGCCTGCACGGCACAGCACTTCCTCGTGGACGGTGGCCGCTTCTGAGCAGTCGTTACGGGGCCCGGAACCTAGAGTCGACGTCCGGTGAACGCGACCAGGCGGAGCATCGTGTTGGCGTTCGGTGGTGGCTGCTGTTCTGGGCCGAAGGCATCGCCGTTGCGCATTTCTGCGGTGATGGCCTCGCGGGCGAATGTGTCGACTTCGGACACGAGCTGTTCGGGGGGCTGCCAGTCTTGTTGGGTTGCGCTGGCCAGGTCCCAGCCGTGAACGAGGCCGTCGAAGGCCACGAGACGGGCGAAGACCGCTCCGGGCATAGGGCCGCCCGGGGTCTGGATCGTACGCTCGAGAGCGCCCGGGCTCGTGACGGCAGCGAGCAGCTCGTCCATCGCGTGGTTGAACTGGTCGGTCGCGCT
>JAYUDQ010000204.1:0-6100 GCA_043739745.1 Acidimicrobiia bacterium
GTCAGCCCGGCGCTCGAGCTGGGTGACCAGAAAGACCCTGTGAGCTGCGGAGCGGAAACGCCCGCTCTCAAAGAGCAGGACCCTGACACGCGCTTGACACAGCGCAGCATTGCCGCCACGAACGCCGGGTGGCAGCCCCATCCGCAGGTTGCGCACCGGGCAGGGTTCTGCGTTCGTTGGCGACGTCGGATGGCCGAGGAGCCCGGGCGAGACGATGTCGGGCAGGTACGTTCGTTCGATGCCCAGCAGCCCGCGCCAAGAACTCGCCGACCTTCTGCGAGACGCGGGCGCCGGTGGATCGTTCTCGACTCGTCGGACTGCCCCGCCGGGCGACTTGACGATCGATGTGACGGGACTGGGGACGATCCTTCTGCCGGTCACGGCTGCGCAAGCCAAGCAGCTCCGGCTTCTCGGCCGCCCGGCGCGCTACGGCAAGGGCGAAGACACGCTGGTGGACCTGCGCGTCCGCGACACGTGGGAGGTGCCTCGTTCACGGGTGAAGGTCGACAAGCGGCGGTGGGCCAACACGCTGAGGCCGATACTCGGATCTGTCCGCGACGACCTCGGGCTGCCCGAAACCAGTTCGCTGACTGCCGAGCTGCATTCCATGCTCGTCTACGAACCGGGTCAGTTCTTCGCCGCCCATCAAGATTCAGAGAAGAGCGATCAGATGATCGGCACCCTGATCGTCGTTCTCCCATCAAGAAGCGAGGGCGGCGAAATCGTCGTCGAGCATCAAGGCCGGTCCGTGACCTACACCGGTTCGGCCTCGTCGCTGACATTCGTAGCGTTCTACGCCGACACCCGACACGAGGTCCTTCCCGTGACCCGCGGCTACCGAGTGGCGCTCACGTACAACCTCATCCTCACCGGGAGCTCCACCCCGAAACCCGCAAGCACTCCGACGCAGAATGAAGGCGCTTCGGCGCTGTTGCGCCGGCACTTCGAAGAACCGTCCGAAGCGAGATGGCGCGGAGACCGCGAGGCTCTCCAACCGCCCGACCGACTCGTGTTCCTGCTCGACCACCAATACAGCGAGCACAGCCTCCGTTGGACACAGCTCAAAGGCGACGACGCAATCCGAGCCGACGCTCTTCGCCACGCCGCAGAATCGGCCGACTGTGAGACAGCGCTGGCTCTCGTCGAGATCCAAGAGACCTGGGACTGCGCCGAACCCGCACCGCGACACCGACGCCGCTGGTGGACCGACGACGAGTCCGATGACGATGTGGACGATGACGATCTTGACGACGACGATCACGAGCTCGGAGAGCTGCTCGAAACGACAGTCACGATCACGTCAGTCCATGAGAAGGCGCACCGCTTCGCGCCTGATGTACCGAGCGCCGAACTGGCGGCGGCCACTCCCACGTCCTCGTTGGCGCCCTACGACACTGAGTACACGGGCAACATGGGCAACTGGGGCAACACCATGGACCGGTGGTATCGACGCGCATCAGTTGTGGTCTGGCCAAGAACTCGATCGTTCGCCCTCACGTGCAAAGCCGACCCGAACGGCGCCGCCGAGGAGCTGCGAGCTGCGATCGCCGATCGGCCCCACGATCCGCACGTCCCGAACGACATGGTTGCGACGCTGCTGCGCTTCTGGCCCGATGCAGTTCGCCGAGGCCGGCAACGAACACTGCTCCCGGGAGCACTCGCTCTCGCCGCTGAACTTCGCGACGCCAACAGTGCAGCCGGCCTTCTCGAAGCGTTCGAGATCAGCGCCGTGACACCTGCCGATGCAGCCGCCCTCCTCATCGTCAACGCCGAGTACGGCCGGCGATGGTTCGACGATCGGATCACCGCGTGGATGACGAATCGAGTCCCTTTCGGGTCCGAGCCAACTGCGTCGCGCGAGGTGTGGACGGAGGCCCTGCCGGACCTCTGCCGGGGGCTGAGCAAAAGCAAGGGTCAGCGCTCTTCGACGGATGCCGAGCCTGCGCGGACGATCGTTGCGCTGACGTGGAACTGGCTCGACGCTGCGATCGTCGCCGCAACTGCCATCACTCGACCGTCGGCGCGACATGAGCGGATGAACGAACTTTCCCGCGCGCTCCTCGCCCTGCTGCAGGCAACCGACATCGCCGGTGACCCAACAGTTCGCGATCAGATCGTGACGACGGTCTGCGAGCGCGAGTTCCGGCTGGTCCCATTGCTGCTCCACGTGATCGATGCATCGACCGCGATTCCCCCCAATCGACGCACAAGGCTTGGCCTGACCTCGATAGCAACGCACTGCGGCGAAGCCCTTCGAGCAGAACTCGCGCGACCTGGACGCACGCCCGGAGACTGGTCCATCACGAGCTTTGTGTCTAGCGACGACTGCCAGGACTGCACGGAGCTTTCCGCCTTCCTCGAAGACACAACAGCACAGCAGCGGGTGTGGCCGCTCGCAAAGGCACGACGACAACACATCCACCGATGCATCGACGAAGCCGAGCTCCCGGTCTCCCACCGCACCACACACGAAGGAAGCCCGCACAAGCTCGTGATCACCAAAACAACTGACTTGTTCACCCGTGAAGCGGACCAACGCACCAAGGCCCGAGCATCGTTGACATCCGTCGAGCGTCTTCATCGACCCAGCGGGCCGACAACAACGCGGAATCGTTGACCGACACCGGGCCGCTCGCCGCGAACTCGCAACCCGCCCGAGCCCAGGCACTCATCGAAAAAGGCCAACTCCGCGCCCACCGGGTGGGCGGACGGTGGCTCGTCGAAGCAGCCGACGTCCACTCCAGCGACGCCGCATGGTCGCTCGACGCGGCCGGCCCCTCAACGCATCCACCGCCTGGAACATGCTCGAACACGCGACCCTTCCCCGAGACGACGACGAACAGGACGCCTTCCGTCGACTCCTACTCCCCCGCGCCGAGCACGGTGACGCCTACATCCACCCGTCACTCGTCGCCGACGTCCGCCACAACGAACGCCACGTCCTCGGAGGACGTGACGCCGCCGACCACGCCGGACTGCCCGTCGGCACCTCGGACGCCGACCTCGACCTGTACCTGCGCGCGGCCGACCTCGACGAGCTCACCAACACCCACGTCGTGCGCTTCGATGCCACGAAGCCAAACCTGCGCCTCCACATCGTCCCCGCCGGCGCCTGGCCCTTCACGATCGACCAGCACGTCGTGCCGCTGCTCGTCGCCTGGCTCGACGTTGCCGACCGCGGCGACCGGGCCGAACGACTCGTGCGTGAACGGCTCCTCCGAGGACTTCAGTGAACGACATTCCCACCATCGATCTACGCGCCGAGTTGCTCGACCGTCACGCCGGCGCCATCAAAGGCCTCTACCGGCTCTCCACCCAGATCCCGATCGAGAAATGGGCACTCGTCGGCGGCTTGATGGTCCTCGTCATCGCCTACGAACACGACACCCACTCCTGGCGGGCATCACAGACGAAGGACGCCGACATCGTCGTTGACGTCGTCGCCGACTTCGGCCGTGCTCAGTGCCACTACCCAAACCCTCCAAGCGCAGGGCTTCACCCTCGACGCTTCCGTCGGTTCCGGGACCGACGTCAGCCGCTGCACGTTCTCGTCCTACAAATCCCAAATCGACGTGCTGTGCCCCAGTGACGCAACACCCGACATGCTCGACACCGCCGACGGACTGCGCAGCAACGCCATCCCGGGCGGACGACGCGCCCCGCGCAGCGCCCGAGCGGTGAACCTCTACATCTCCGAGGATTGCTACGACGTCAAGCTCTGCGTCCCCAACGTCGCCGGTGCCATCATGGCAAAGGCCGCCGCCGCAATCGACGAGCGCACCAGCGACGGCCAACGCCACATCGACGACGTCGCCTTCCTCCTCGGACTGCCCTTCGACCTGCGCACCGTCGCCGACGATCTCGAACCCGGCGACAGCGACCTGCTCAACCAGCTCCGGCCACGCCTCACCAACCCAACCGACCCGGTCTGGGAACAGTGCCCCGCCGAACACCGAGACCGCGCCCTCTACGAAACACTCATCCGAGCATCACGTTGACCCCGGGGGCGGACTACGCCGCAACGGTTGAACCCGACCTGCCGCTGCCCATTCATACGCGCGCTTATTGGCACATTTTTGACACGGTGACACGCGTTTGACACAGACCGCAACACGCCGCAGGGACTCGCCCCCCGACATGTGACGGCATCCGAAACATTGCGATGCCCGAACAGCTTCCCCAGGTACGGCACGTCCGTACCGTCGAGCACGGCGAGGTGCACGGCTTGATGGGAGCGTTCGTAGAGGTCGGCGAGGTACGGCAACGCGATGTCGCGCAGCCCATGGGGACGGCAGTAGGCGATGAGACTTCCAATCTCGAATAGCCGCCGACCACCCGCGATCCCGATGCGCGGACGTGGCCACCGGCCACCGGCCACCGGCCACCGTACGATAGTCGCAGCCCGATTTGCCGGAGATCCTGAAGGCCGCGCCATCGAGACAGAACTCTTAACACCCACTTTTATCCGTTGGTGTACCGACATTTTGGTCGTCGATCAGTCGCCAATCGAATTGTAAAAAACCGTAGAGAATGCGATACTGTCCGAGATTGTTCGTGAGCATGGGACTACCAAGTGCGGCGCTTACCGACGCTGAAGAACTCCAGCATTGTTCTGCACTCAGTCGGACCAGAGTGCGGCGACTGGAAGAGCCCAGAGACGTTCACCGAGCGGCACGGCCCGTTCGCCGAGGTACAAGATCACGCCAGCCGCAAAGCGGCTGCCGAGCTTGTGCTGGAGCAGACGCAGGTTTTTGACGTCCGCGCTGGAAACGGTCACCGACGCCTTCACCTCGATCCCAGCAATGGTTCCGTCATCGTCCTCCACGATCAGATCGATCTCGGCCCCGTTGCGATCGCGCCAATGACGAATGGTCGGCTGCCGACTCGACCAACCGCGCTGCTTGATGAGCTCCATCGCCACGAATGACTCCAGCATCGGCCCCGTCAACGCGCTCGTCGGCGAACCGAGCCCGTCGATGTTGCGGCCCAACAGTGCGCACGCCAACCCAGTATCGGAGATGATGACCTTCGGGTGGCGCTTCTCACGACTCGTCAAACTCGGCGTCCACGCACGGATACGCACGATGAAGCCGACCAGCTCCAGCAGAGCCAAATACCGACTCACCGTGTCCACGCTCATCCGCGCATCCCCAGCCAGTCGTGCCGCCACCAACTCACCGGAAGTGTTCGCCGCAATCAACCGCAACAACGTCGGCAGCTCGTCGGCCTGCGTGATCGCCGACGCCGTCACCACGTCACGCTCCACCACCGTCCGCACGTAGCTCCGATACCACCGAGTCGCCATCGACGGAGCTGCATCGATCAGCTCCGGGAATCCGCCTCGGATCAGACGGCCGAACAACTCCACTCGCCCGACGCCCTCGAAGCGACGACTGGCGAGTTCGTCGGGAACTCCGAGCAGCGTGTCGAGAAACGTCTCGCGCACCCCGAGCAACTCGCCTTGCGAAAATGGCCAAAGGTCCAAGATCTCCGCCCGGCCGGCCAGAGACTCCGAGAGTTGCGGCACCGACAGGAAACGGGTCGAACCGGCAAGTACGAACTGGCCACGCTCCGTTCGACGATCGACGACCGACTTCACGGCGAGAACAACGGCATCCCCACCGCGCTGCACCTCGTCGAGCGCCACGGGCCAGGGGCCCTGTTCAACGAAACCGTGGGGATCAAGGCCCGCAGCCGAACGGACTGACTCGTCGTCGAAGCTCCAATAGGAGCCGGACTGGCCGACAAGTTCCTTCACGAGCGTGGTCTTGCCCGACTGGCGCGGCCCGCTGATCACGGTCACCCGAAACGACGCCAACGACTCAAGGGCCACTCGCAGCAGATGACGCTCCAGCACCATGCCACCTTAGCGGAAAACGCTTAACCCATGTGCGGGAAACGCTACCCCATCATGCGAAAAACGCGCACCGCCACGATTGCCGCGAACTCTGTCCATGCTTTGCACAATTGTCGGCCCCCTGGGACAGTTCGCTAGCCGGCAGATTCTTCACGTGTCGTGCGAACCCGACCACGACAGACTAATATAGGTCAACACTTATAGATGAGGTTTGCCGTGATCAATCCCGTCGATGCCGCCCGT
>JAYUDQ010000205.1:0-6094 GCA_043739745.1 Acidimicrobiia bacterium
ACGTGCCCGGAGCGGAGACGTGGTCGAGCCACTGCGCGTGGGCATCGACGATGTCGACGCGGACGGGCCACGCACTGTCGTCGTACAACGGTTGCGTGAACATGTCGGCGGCTCCTTTGAAGCGATGTCGAGTGACCTCGGTTACGGCACGCGCCGTCGCCGACCGCGCGAAACGGTCGGTCCTCGGACGGTGTCGGTGCCATCTCGACGACAAGGTCCGCGATCGCGGGCGAGCGTTCCACTGCCGCGTCCGCGGCGTTCACGGCTCGTGCCAGTCGACGGCGTGGACCATGTGCTCGCCCGGGATGCCCGGGCAGGAACACGGGGCGAACTTTGTCGTCGAACGCCGGTGACAGCGGCTTCCGACGACAAAGTTTCGCTTCAGACGGTAGGGGCGTGGCGGCCGTGTAGGTTCCGCCGATGGTACGAACCGCCGCGGATGGGCGAGTCGGATGATGCGCATCGCCCTCGTCCTCGGTGCGGGCGGTGTGGCCGGCGGCGCCTTCCACGCCGGCGTCCTCGCCGCACTTGAGCAGGCGACGAGCCCCGCGTCGGCGTGCGAGGGGACATCGCGAGCACGAGCCCGGCATGCGAAGTCAGCAGAGGTCGGCCGAAGACAGCCGTGCCTCAGCCGAAGTCGCAGCCGATCGCGATCGAGACGCTTGTGCAGACCTCCGACATCCGAGCGGCGCTCAGCTGGCCGACCTTGCGGCGCAGCAGGCGGCGATCGAGGAGTTGCAGGTTGTCGAGGTTCACGACTGACGCGACGCGGACCCCATCCTTGGGGCCGACGGGCACCTCGGTCGACAGACCTCGAACGGTTGACGTGATGGGTCCGACGATCACCGAATGCAGAAGCCGCCCCAGTGGATCACGCGTCAGGACGATCACGGGCCGGCGCTTGTCGAGATCGGCGAGCCAGATCTCCCCACGCCGTGGCTCAGCGAGGGCGGTCATGGCGTTCTGGGAAACGCAGCGTCCCAGTCGGTGTCATCGGCGAGATCGGACCAGTCCGGCCGCGTTCCGGCCAGGGCGATCTCCGCCTCGGTCAGCGGCGTCAGTCCGTAGGCGGCGATGTCCTGCCGGAGCCGTTCGGCGCGGATCAGGGCACCGAGGGCGAGATCGATCGCGGCGGATGTGGTCGGGGCGCCGGTCAGCCGCTGGACCTCGGCCACCCGCTCACGGTTGAGCGTAATGGTTGCCTTCTCCTTTGCCATACTCAACACCTTACCTCAGGTCATCCGCTCCTGGTCGGTCAGATGACCGCGCGGATGGCGTTCTCGAAGTTGCGGACGTGGGCGCTGGCACGTCGGCGGGCGAGCTTTGCGTCGCCGTCGACGATCGCGTCGAGCAGGTCGCTGTGCTCGCCGACGTAGCGCTCGGCGTCGATCCGCGACACGAACAGGTTCCAGATCCGCATCGCCAGGTTGTGGTGCTGGGTGAGCACGTCCTCAAGGAACGGGTTGTGGGCAGCGGCGTAGATGGCCCGGTGGACCTGCGTGTCGAGCGACATCTGCTGTGCGAACGACACCTTGGCGTTGAGACGCCGGGCAAGTGCGCCGAGGTGCTTGCGCTCGCTGTCGGTCGCGTGCTCCGCAGCACGAGCCGCGCCGTGGCCCTCGAGCACTTCTCGTACGTCGGAGATGAGCCCGAGGTCGGCGAGGTTGACCTCCGTTGCAAACGTGCCGCGGCGGGGGTAGATGGCGATGAGACGCTCGGATTCGAGCCGCTTCACCGCCTCACGGATGGGTGTACGCCCGAGGCCGAGGCGCTCGATCAGCTCGTCCTCACCGATGGGGGCGCCGGGCTTGATCCCGAGCGTGATGAGCAGGTCGCGCAGCGTCTCGTAGGCCCTGTCGGCGTGGGATGCGTTCATCGGTGCACTTACGATCGCCGACGGGCCCTCAGCTCGGCGATGATCGCCGGCAGCACCTCGTGCAGATCGCCGATGACCGCATAGTCGGCCCGCGACACCATGTTCGCGTCGCCGTCGATGTTGATGGCGAGCACCTTCTTGGCCGCCATCATGCCCACCCAGTGCTGAATGGCACCGGAGATGCCGCACGCGATGTAAAGGTCGGGGGCGACGCGCTTGCCGGTCTGCCCGACCTGATCGGCGTGCGGCCGCCAACCGTTGTTGGTGACAACGCGTGAGCACCCGACGGCGCCGCCGAGCAGGCCCGCCAGTTCCTCCAGGATGGCGAAACCCTCGGGCGAGCCGACCCCGCGGCCACCGCTGACGACGACCGATGCGGTGGTGAGCGTGATGCCGGCGGCGAGGGAGACGCGGTCGACGATGCGGGTGCGTGCCACAGCTTCGGAAAGGGTCGGCGTGAACAGGCCGGTCGCCATCTCGCCCGATACCAGTCCGGCCGGGGCCTCGCCCGAAAACGCGTGCGTGGCCGTGCTGATCAGTTTGATAGGCGCGCGTAGGGTCGCGTTCTCGAGGAGGCTGCCGCCCCAACGTGTGCGGGTGATGGTCCACTCGTCGTCGCCTGGCGTGGTGGCGGTGACGTTGGCTGCGAACGGGGCGTCGAGTACGGCACCGACGTGGGCGAGCACCTCGTTGCCTCGGTCGCTTCCGGTCGCCACGATCGCGACCGGTCCGACGGACTCGGCAAGCGCGACGACGGCATCGGCCCACGCCTCCGGCGCGTAGTCGCTCAGGAAGTCGTGATGAACCTGCCACACAATCCCGACACCGTACGCGCACAGACTATCCGCGAGAGAGTCGGCCTCGGCGCCGATCAGCACCGCGTCGACGCTCGTGGCTGCCCCGTCCGCCACGAGGCCGCGGGCGAAGGTCAGCGCCTGGAAGGCGGTCTCGGCAACGACGCCGCGATCGTGCTCGATGAGAACGAGGACAGGTCCGCTCATGCCAGCCCCAGCTCGACCAGCATGTCGACGACGGCAACCGCAGCCGCGGCACCTGTCCCGAGCAGGACGGTCTCGGTGACCTGCTCGACCGGGTTCACGAACCGGGTCGGTGCGAGCCCACCCGGCGACGGTGCAGCGGTGATGACCGCAATTTCGGCCCGCTTCGACTTCAACCGGCCCGGCATCGTCGGATAGCGCGGGAGGTTTATGCCCTCCTTCACGCCCAAGACGGCCGGCATCGGTAGGTCGTAGACCTCGAACCCGGTGCTGCTCTCGCGCCGCACCCGGAGCGACCCATCGCCGATCTCGATGCCTTTGATCCCGTTCACCACCGGACGACCGAGCGCGCGGGCGACCCGGATACCGACCTGGAACGACCCGGTGTCCGCCGACTCGTTGCCGAACAGCACGATGTCGAATGTGCCGTCGCGTTCCTCCAGCGAGCGGATCGCATCGGTAAGCGCGCGTGCGGTTCCCTGCGCGTCCCACTCGGCGTCGAGGCCGACGGCCCCGTCAGCCTGCTCGAGCGACGCGTGGGTGATGAGCACCCCCGACCCCACCCCGACCGAAACGGCGTAGCGCAGCTGCTCGTCGGCCGCAGCCGGACCGACCGTCAGCACCGTTGCCGCGCCACCGTTGGCCTCCACCAGTCGGATCGCCTCTTCGACTGCGCACTCCTCGTGAGGGCTCGTGGTGAAACCGAGGTTCTTGGTGTCTATCGCTCTGCCTTCCGGCGTCAGCGTGATGCGCGAGCCCGGTGCCGGCACCCGCTTCACGCAGGCGAGCACCCGAAGGGCCGTCATGCGAACGTCCCCCGCTTCATGCGGTCGTCGGTCGGGTCGAAGAGCGGGGTCGAGCCGGCCACGGCCACCTTCACCGGGTACAGCTCGTTCATGTACATGACCCGCAGCTCCGTGCCGACGACAGCCTGGTCCGGCGGCAGATAGCCGAGCAGCAGGAACTTGCCGACCGACGGACCCGCACCCGCAGTTGTGACCACCGAGACGCGACCCCTCGTGTCGACGATGCGCAACCCATCGATCGTCAGGATCGGCTCCCCGCCGGTCATGTACCGCTTGATGCCATCCCGCGGTGACACGTGGTCCTCGACCGTGAGCGTGCAGCAGATCGCGGCCGGGCCGGCTTCGCGGGCCTTGAGATACGCCGCCTTGCCGACGAAGTCAGCCGACTTCACCCTCGGCCGGGCGAGCCCTGCCTCGACCGGTGAGTACTCACCGTCGAGCTCGGAACCCATCAGGCGGTAGCCCTTCTCGATGCGCCCGGTGGTGCCGTAGACGCCGCCGCCGACAGGCACGATCCCGAACGCCTGGCCCTCAGCCCACAGCCGGTCCCAGACGGCCCGGGCGTTCTCCATGTCCACGTAGACCTCCCAGCCGAACTCGCCGACGTAGGAGATGCGGAACATGCGTACCTTCAGTGAGCCGAATAGGACCTCCTGTGTGGTGCCGTACGGGAACGCCGCAAGCGACACGTCCGACTCAGTAAGTGTGCCTATGACATCCGCCGCACGAGGACCCCACAGGCCGATCGTGACGCACTTGGAAGTGTTGTCAACGAACGTGACACTTCCGTCGTCGGGCAGATGCGATTCGAACCAGAACTTGTCACGCGGACCGTCAAAAGCTCCGGTGACGACGCGGTACTGCTGCTCGTCGAGTCGCATGATGGTGAGGTCGGACCGGAACCCGCCGTTGACGTCGAGGATCGGCGTGTACACCGACTTGCCGACAGTGACGTCGACGTTGTTGACGGTGAGGCCCTGGAGGTAGTCCATCGTGCCGGGGCCGCTCACGTCGTAGACCACGAACGGTGCGAGGTCGACGATGCCGACGCCCTCGCGCATGGCCAGGTGCTCGGCGTTGATGATGGGTGACCACCAGCGGGCGTCCCATTCGTGCGGCCGGTCTTCGACGCCGTACTTCTCGACCAGCGGTGCGTTCGACTCGTACCAGTGCGGACGCTCCCAGCCCCCGGCTTGGAAGTAGACGGCCCCGAGCGCCTGTGTGCGGTCGTGGTACGGCGCGGTGCGGATGTCGCGCTCGGAGGCCCACTGCTCACGCGGATGGACGATGCCGTAGGTCTTGTTGAAGTGCTCGGCGCAGCGGGCGCGGACGTGGAAGTCGTTACGGGCGAAGGGGTAGAAGCGGGCGATGTCGGAGTGGTGCGGGTCGACCTCGGGTTGGCCGTGGGTCATCCACTCGGCCAGCATGCGGGCCGCGCCCGGGCCTTCCTTGATCCAGATGGCAGCGGCCGACCAGAGGCCGCGCACCTCGACCGTGGGGCCGATGAGCGGGAACCCATCGGGTGTGAGCGACAGCAAGCCGTTGATGGCGTACTTCATCTCGGCCGTCGAGAGGATGTCGGGCATCAGCTCGAGCGCCTCTTCGAGCTGCTGGTCGAAGTCCTCGGCCGTGAACGGCAGTTCGGTGGGTGATAGGCGTGACGCCTTTATCGACGGGATCTCCGAGGGCTTCATGAAGATCGGTCGGTGCGCATACGATCCGACCTCCATCGAGCCGGCGCTCTGGCGCTCATAGCAGAACGTATCCATGTCCCGGATGATCGGGAAGCCGAGCTCCTTGCCCGTGGCTTCGAGGATTGGGATGGGGCCGACGTCGATCATCTGGTGAACGGCCGGCGTGAGCGGGATCGTGGCGCCGGCCATCTCGGCGATGCGGGGGCTCCACACGCCGCACGCGATGACGACGGCGTCGGCTTCGATGCGACCCTGGTCGGTGAGGACGGCCTTGACCGCACCGTTCACCGTCTCGATGTCGAGCACTTCGATATTGGCGAACGTCTGCAAAGCACCGAGCGCCTGCGCCCGTTCGCGGAAGATCGTGCCGGCCCGCAACGAATCGACTACCGAAACGCTGGGCGTGTAGAAGCCGCCGAGGACGATCGATTCGTTGATGAACGGCACCATCTCCTTCACCTGCGCCGGCGTCAGCAGCTCGGCCTCGATGCCCCACGCCTTGGCCGACGTCATACGGCGGCGCAGTTCCTCGAGGCGCTCGGGTTTGCGGGCGATCTCGATGCCGCCGCATGTGGTGTTCACGCCCATCTCGATGTACTGACGCTGGCTGTCGAGGTTCAGTGCCGCCATCTCCCGGTTGTGGTCGACCGGGAAGATGAAGTTGGACGCGTGGCCGGTGGATCCTCCGGGGTTGGGGAGCGGGCCCTTGTCGATCTGCAC
>JAYUDQ010000206.1:0-6094 GCA_043739745.1 Acidimicrobiia bacterium
TCGGCGAGCACCATTCGGCCGGCAGCGAACTGATCGCCAGCCCGGAGGTGTTCATCGCTGCGGCCTCGCAACGCACGACGCGCATCGATGCTCGGTATCGACCCGATGACGCAGCGTCCCCGCATGGAGGAGGCCTTCGACGTGATCATGCGCCTCTTCCGCGGTGAGACCGTCAGCGCGCATACGGACTGGTTCACCTGTGTGGAAGCAGCGCTACAGATGCGTCCCTTCAGCAACTTCGACGTTGCCGTCGCAAGCAGCATCTCGCCGTCGGGTAGCAAACTCGCCGGCCGTTACGGCACCGGTCTCCTCTCGATAGCCGCCACAGAGCCATCCGCGTTCCAGGTGCTCGACTACAACTACACCGTGTGGCAGGAAGAGGCCGTGCGCAACGGCCATGCCGCGCCGCGTGAGCAATGGCGCCTGATGGGCCCGATGCACCTTGCCGAGACGGTCGAGGAGGCCAAGGCCAACTGTCGCTACGGCCTCCAGTGGGTGTTCAACTACCTGAGCCACATCATCCCCACGGGCGATCCTTCGGCGCCTCCGCCCCCTGAAGACTTCGACGACTTCATCGACTGGGCGAACGAGTCCGGTCGCATGGTGATCGGGACTCCGGAGATGGCCATCGAGCAGATTCAGCGCCTCATCGACAAGACGGGTGGCTTTGGCGCGTATCTGCTTCTCGGCGCGGACCTCGCAGATGACGCGGCCACGCGGGAGAGCTACGAGATCCTTGCGGAGCGCGTCATGCCGCACTTCACCGGTCAGCTCGCACCGGTGCAGGCCAGCTACGACCGGGTGATGGGCGCAGGCACACGGTGGGTCGATGCGACGCTCGGCGCGCAGCTCACGGCGATCGCCGCCTATGAGGCCGAGAAGCAGGGCTATGTGGGCGAGAAGGCGGGCCGAGCATGAGCTGTATGTGAGGCGGGTCTGGGTCGTTCGACCCCTATGCCGCCGCGGAGGTTTCGCCGTCAATGTCTCGGGGCATATGGGTCTATCGAAGGGTCGAGCAGCACCCAACAGGAGGATCTCCCACATGATGAAGCAGACGTTGAAGCGAGCGGCGGCAGTCGGCGCAATGGCGGCGTTGGTGGCAGGAGGCCTCTCCGTCGGGACCGCCTCCGCAGCGACCAGGCGGACCGTGAAGCGGACTTCGGCCATCCCTGCGAACTTCGACATGCGCTTCGTCCAGGACGCGCAAACGGTGACGGCCGGCGACACGGCGACCTATACCTTCGATGTCGTGCCGACCTCCAGCTTCAAGGGTGCGATCGTGTTTGATCTGCCGAATCTGACGGACCGCTTCACCGGCCGGGTATCGAGCCTGAGCACGACGAGCGTCAAGTTGGAAATCAGCGTTCCGCCGTTCGCCAACACCAACTCCGGAGTGTTCATCCTTCGCGGCCGGAGCGGAAGCATCGCTCAGCAGGCCGTCTTCCGCCTCAACGTGAACGCCCGCCCTGTTCCCGTCACAACTGCGCCGCCGGTCTCCCCGTCGTCGACTGTTGCCCCGCAGTTCACGATCACGGCGACCGACCCGCCACGCGTCGCAGCTCCCGGTGAGACCGTGCAGTTCGGCGTGTCCGTCAATCGCTCCGGTGGCTTCGATGGCGCCGTCGATCTCCGGGTCGATGGACTGCCGACGGGGACGAAGGCGAACTTCGCGCCGAACCCCACGACCGCCGGCAGTGTGCTCTACGTGACGCCGTCGACGACGACGCCATCGGGCACATACCTCTTGAGCATCGTCGGCCTTGCGGGGTCCACGACGCGTGCGGCCGCGGTGCAGATGATCGTGCGCCGCACCGGCGACTTCTCGCTGAGCCTCGCGCCGACGTCGGTGAGCGTGCCGGCCGGCAACGACGCCGTGTCCGCCATCAACGTGGCCCCCCGGGTCGGTTCGACATCCCCGTTCGCCCCTGACGTGACCTTCGCCGCTACCAGCGTGCCGGGAGGCATGGTCGTGCTGTTCGATCCGAATCCGTCGAACGGCCTCACCACCGTCCGCGTGCGGGTGCCCGTCGGGATGCTCGCCGGGACGAAGAAGATCACCATCGTCGGAACGAGCGGCCCCGTGGCCCAGAGCATCACGCTGTCTGTCGTTGTGCTGAAGAGCACGACCGGTGGGTTCGGGCTCTCGGCCACGCCGAACTCCGCAACGGTCCTTCCCGGCGCAGAGACGAACTACGCGCTGAGCATCGTTCCCGCCGGTGGGTTCAACTCACCGATCGATCTCGTGGTGAAGAACCTCCCGCCCTTCGCAACGGCCACCGTCATCGGCCAGACCGCAAAGGCCGCGACGATCAAGGTCACCACCGCCGCCGGCGCCGCCGGAACGACTCCGGTGGGTACGTTCCCGCTACTGATCACCGGCACGTCGGGATCGCTGTCCGCCACCGTCCAGGTGGACCTGGTCGTCGGAACCTGATCCGCCGGGCGGGCCGGCGTTGGCCGCCCCAAGCCTGCCACGAGCCGACACTGCGAACCGGCCGGGACCGTCATGGTCCCGGTCGTTCCGCGTTCTGAAATGCGTCCTCTGCTGTTCTGTGCCGTCAGGCAGCAACGGCCGGGCTCGGGGCCGCGGGACGGATCCCGTTCACGTGGTTGGTGACCCGAGCCAGGAGGGCAGCGTCGGTCTGGTCGGGATGCTCGATCTTCTCGGCGGCCACGATCGCGCTGATGACGGTCTGCAGGCTGACGCCCTTCGACGTTGCAACCTGTGCGATGGTCTGACCGGACTGGAGGGCCGTCATCAGATCAGCCTCGGAGATGCCGAGCGCCTTGGCCACGACGGCCGAGTTGTGGCCGATACCGCGACCGCCCCGGCCCGGCCCGCCGCCCATGCCGCCACCGATCGGCTGTGCCGCGACCAGTGCCTTGACCACGGCGTCGGCCTGCGCTTGCGTGAGGGTGCCGGGGTTGGTTCGACCGGATGCACACAGACTGCGGGCCGTGGGTAAGCGGATCGCGAGGAAGGCCGAAGGAGTCCGCGAGATGCTGACCGACGACGGCCAAGCCGTAGGGTCTGCACGTGCGGCTGCTCGCCCGACGTCGGCAGGTCGTCTCCCTTCACGAACCGGTGCTGGGAACCGTGCTCACGCTTCGTCTCACGACGCGTTCTCAGCAGCGCGCCGATCAGGCCGAACGTGATCTGCTGGACGAGATCGACCGACTGGCGAGGATCTTCAGTGTGTTCGACCCGGACAGTGAACTGAACAGGTGGCGGTCGGTTTCCTCACCGAGCGCTGGAAGGTGGCCGAACGCGAGGACGTCCTCCCCTCGGCCGAGGAGGTTGCGATGTTGGCGGCAGACATCCAGTCGCCTCGCTACACCAATACCGGCGGCCGTATCGAGAAGATCGGCGACTGCTCCGGTCTGAACTTCAACGCAATCGCGAAGGGGCTCGTCGTCGATCTGGCCACCTCGCGGGTGTTCGAGGCCGGCGGGCTCGACGTGATGGTCGTCAACATCGGCGGCGACCTCGTGCACCGGGGCGAAGGTGAGCTCGTTGTCGGCATCGAAGATCCTCTGCGCGCGTATGATAATGCCGAACCGCTGACCAAGGTCGCTATCGCCGGGCAGGGGCTGGCGACGAGTGGCTCGGCCCGGCGGGGGTTCCGCATCGGAGGCGCGCGGTATAGCCATGTGATCGATCCGCGCAGCGGCTGGCCCGTCGATCGCGTCGCGTCCGCGAGCGTCATCGCCCACGACGCTGCGACCGCCGACGTGGTGGCCACACTCCTCAGCGTGCTGGCACCGAAGGAAGGCCGCGCGCTGGTGGATGCGGGGTTCGTGGGCTTCGAGTCCGCACGCTGGGGGTGGGATCGGGTGCTGCATCGTCGGTGACGACGGCGCCTTGACGACCAATGCCTTGTGGGACGCGCAGGCGCGGTGACTGCTCAGGCCACGGTGACCGAGACCAGCAAGGCGACGATCGCCGCGCCGGCCGCGGCGGTGAGCATCGCGGTCCGGCGGCGCTTGCGCAGGAACAGCTGCAGCACGATCCCGGACAACGAGATGAGGACCAGGAAGCCACCCGAAAGGTCGATCAGCCACTTCCACGACGAGCCGGTGTCGCGACCCTTGTGCAGATCGTTCATGACTGCGAGGAAGCCCTGGCTGTCGATCGTGAGGTCGTAGGTTCCTTTCTTCACATCGATCGAGGCGTCCGCGGCGTAGCCCGGACCCGCGAAGTTGATGCTGCCCTGCGTGTCGTCGCTCCGGTAGTCGCCCACCGCGCCGCTCACCGCCTCGTTGGTCCGAAAGTACTCAGCCACCCGGATTCTTCGTGAACGGTGCGCCGGTGATCGTGACCGGCTCGCGGATAAGCTCGTACGGCCCCCGCCTCCCGCGCTGCTTCTATGCACACGTAGTACTCGCCCTTGGGAGCCAGCGCCTTCGCCTCGTTGCGGCCGTCCCAGACCACGTGGTAGGTCCCCGGGATCCGGGTGGCGCTCGAGATGGTGTCGACCAGTTCGTTGCCGCCGTTGGCGGAGCGGTACCAGCGCTGCATCTCGTGCACGTAGCGCAGACCACGCCCGGTCTCGATCGACAGGTCGATAGTACGAACGAGCGAGCCGGCCGAATCCTCGATGAACACGGCCACGTACGGGTTATGGACCCGGAAGCCCCCGTCGGACGTGGCGAATGTGAAGTTCACGGCGAGCTCATACGCAGGGTCGAAGGATGCCGTGTTGCTCGTGTGCTTCGCCGCCGCCTTCGAGGTCTTGGTAGAGGACTTCGCGGCCGTTTTCGCGGCCGTCTTCGACGCTGCGTTCGTCGCTGCACGGGCCGCGGTCGGGCTGAAGAGGAAGAGTCCGCGAGGCGGAGCCCTTCAGGAATCGGCGACGGCCGACGGCGTTCGGTTCACTGTCCGCATCGGGTCGGGACGGTGCAGCAGTGGGTACATCGGAGGGCTCGTTCCATCAGGTCGGGAAATCGTGCTGCGAGTGGCGCGTCGGCTTGTGAGAGCCGGATAGGACCCGCGCGGGAACTGCCTGGGGCCGCTGTTGACGCAGCTCAGCCGATGCGGTTGCGCTGTCCGCCGTCGACCGGGAGGATCACGCCGGTGACGAACCCGGCCTCGTCCGACGCCAGATACAGCGCGGCATAGGCCGCGTCCCAGGCCGTCCCCATCCGCTGGTTGAGCGGCACCGAGAGCGCCCGCTGGTTCCGCAGTTCGTTGCGCTCGATGCCACGCGCCACGCTGATCCCCTCGATGGCCATCGGCGTGTCAAGTAGGCCGGGCATGATCGCATTGACCCGAATGCCGAAGCGGGCATTGGACGCAGCAAGGTGTTCGGTGAGTGCGTTGACCGCCGCCTTCGACGTCGTATACGCGGCGATGCCGGTGTTCGCCACCGCGGCAACCGACGAGATGTTGACGATGGCACCGGACCGCTGCTCACGCATCACCGGGATGACGTGCTTGCAGGTGAGCATCATGGCAGTGACGTTCACGGCGTAGATGTGGTCCCACGCTTCGCGCCGCATGGAGGTGACGCCGCTGTCGCCGGAGCCGATGCCGACGTTGTTGTGGAGGATGTCGATGCGGCCGTAGGCCTCTATGCAGGCGGCCGGGATGGTGCGGACTTCCTCCTCCTCGGTGATGTCCGCTCGCAGCACCGAGGCGATGCCGCCCTCCTGTTCGATCATGGCCCGTGTCTCGTGTGCGGAGGACTCGTCGCGGTCGACGAGCAGCACCCTGGCGCCGTTGCGGGCGAACAGCACGGCGGTGGCCCGGCCGTTGCCGATGGTTTCGCCAGGCGTCTGCCCCGCACCGATGACGATGGCAACTTTGTCGATGAGGCGCATCGGCGAACAGTACGCCCGACTCGGCTAGCGGTTCGAGGGCCAGGTCGGGTTGTTCCAGGTCTGGATGCCGATCTCGTCGCCGGTCGGCGGCACGAGCGGGAGCCCGGCTGCGGCCCAGGCAAGGATGCCGCCGACAAGGTCGGTCGCACGTGCGAAGCCCAGCCGATGCAGGGTGGCCGCGGCCAGGCTCGACGAGCAGCCTTCGTTGCAGACGATGACGAGGTGTTGCGCGAATCCTTCGATCTGGGGCAGCCGCAGTGGCGCGTCGGGAGCG
>JAYUDQ010000207.1:0-6091 GCA_043739745.1 Acidimicrobiia bacterium
TCGCCGTCGTTGGCCACCAGCACGATGGTGGCGCCGCGGGCCCGCATCTCCTGCATGTTCGACAGCAGCTTGCTATGCAGCCGGCCCTTGGTGGCCACGCCGATGACGACGCTGCCGGGCTCGATGAGCGCGATCGGGCCGTGCTTCATCTCGCCTGCCGGATAGGCCTCGGCCCGCACGTAGCTGATCTCCTTCAGCTTCAGCGCGCCCTCCAACGCCGTCGGGTAGCCGACGCCGCGGCCGAGGAAGTAGAAGTCGCGGGTGTCCTTGAACTGATGGGCCAACGCCGTGATGTGCTCGGTGTGGCCGAGCGCGTCCTCGATCTTGTCGGGCAGCGACTCGAGGATCTCCATGAGCGCGCTGATCTCGCCGGGGTGCAGCGTGCCCCGCAGCTGCGCAAGGTAGAGCGCAAGCACCTGCATGGCCACGATCTGGGCGAGATGCGTCTTCGTTGCCGCCACGCCGATTTCGGGCCCGGCATGGGTGTAGAGCACGGCGTCGGCCTCACGGGCCATCGACGAATCGACCACGTTCGAGACGGTGAGGACCTTCGCCTTGTTCGTCGAGCGGCGGGCGAAGCGGATCGCCTCCATCGTGTCGAGCGACTCGCCGGACTGGCTGATGCCGACCACGAGCGTGCTCGTGCCGAGCACGGGGTCGCGATAGCGGAACTCGCTGGCGACATCGACCTCGCACGGCATGCGGGTCCAATGCTCCAACGCATACTTCGCCACGAGGCCGGCGTAGAAGCTCGTGCCGCAGCCGACGATGGAAACCCGGTCGATCTTCTGCAGGTCCTCGTCGGTGAGGCGCATCTCGTCGAGCTGGAGGCGACCGCTGGGTGAGGTGCGGCCGCGGAGCGTCTCGGTGACCGCGGCGGGCTGCTCGTG
Organism: Acidimicrobiia bacterium; assembly: GCA_043739745.1. Classification (GTDB taxonomy): domain Bacteria; phylum Actinomycetota; class Acidimicrobiia; order Acidimicrobiales; family JANYDT01; genus JAYUDQ01. The sequence continues at coordinate 891 of JAYUDQ010000207.1, forward strand.
GATCTCTTTCAGCATGAAGTCGTCGAAGCCTCCCTTTTCGGCCGCTTCGAGATCCCAGGCGATGTGGCGGGGGGTCGGAGTTACTTCGACACCGTCGAGGGTCGTCACCCTGAGGAACCCGGGGCGGAGCTCGACGACGTTGTCGTCCTCGATCACGTAGATCTCACGCGTCTCGCTGAGGATGGCCGGGATGTCGGAGGCCAGCAGCCCGGCGTCGTCAGTCCGGCCGCAGATGAGCGGTGAGCCGCGGCGGGCGCCGACGATGAGGTCGGGCGAACCGGCGTGCAGCACGGCGATGGCGAAGCTCCCGTCGACCTTGCGCAGTGCACTGCGCACAGCCTCGACGAGCTCCAGACCGGTTTCGAGCTCCTCACCGATCACGTGGGCCAGTACCTCGGTGTCGGTCTCGCTGGTGAACTCGTGGCCGCGGGACTGCAGGTCGTGCTTGAGCTCGAGGTAGTTCTCGATGATCCCGTTGTGCACGATGGCGAGTTCGCCCGTGTGGTCGAGGTGGGGGTGGGCGTTGTGGTCGACCGGCTTGCCGTGCGTGGCCCACCGGGTGTGACCGATCCCGGCGACCGGGGTACGAGGTGCGTCATCGATTGCGCCGACGAGATTGGCCAGCTTGCCGGCCTTCTTCTGGAGCCAGAGCCCGTCGTTCTGCAGTACCACCCCGGCCGAGTCGTAGCCGCGGTACTCCAGCCGGGCGAGACCCTGGAGCAGGATGGGGAGTGCCGGCTGGCGACCCGTGACCGCGACGATTCCACACATGGTGGGAACGCTATCGGGACGAATCACCCGGCGGTTGAGTCCCTTCCGGCCGACGTCAGCCCTTCTTGGCCGCCCACCGCTCGCGTGCGAGGCGCGATCGTTCGATCAGGTGGCCCGGAACGCCGCCCACATCGCCGCTCGGCGCGGCATCGGGCGCCGCGGCCGCTGCGGGACCCGCAACGCCCAGCGCAACGGCCTCTGGGGCCTCGCCCCGCCTGGCCCACTGATCGAGCGTCATCAGCTTGTCGCGATGCAGTGTGCCAACCCGAAGGCCGTTGTCGAACCAGACCCAGTAGCGGATCCAGCTGAGGCCCTGGACGTGGATGACCTTGCCGGGTGTTCCCGCAGGGACACCCTTCATCTCGACCGCGGCCACGACCCGGGAGCCGGTCTTGAGAGCGGTCTTCGACGCGACGGCGGCCTTGGGCATGGCGGCAGACGTTAGTGCCGACCGGACGGGAAAGGGCTACTTGCCCATCCCGCTGACGGCCATCTCGGTGGTGAACACACCGGTCATCTGCTCCTCGTTCCAGTCGCCCGGCGAACCCGTCGTGAAGTAGAGCTCGGCGGCCTTCCAGAGCGTGTCCCGGTCGAGCAGGGTCGGGCCGCCGCCGTAATCGCAGATGCTCTTCACGAGGCGGACCAGGTCGACCGGGTAGCACGGATACAGCCGCCCACGTCCGAATTCGCGGCAGACCATTCGCACCAGCGTGTGTGCATCCTCGTCGAGCTCGACCCCGAAACGCTCAGCTGTCCGGTCGAGGATCATATCGAATTCCTCGATCGTGGTCGCTCCGATGTAGATCTTGTTCTGAATCCGCCGGAAGAACGCTTCGTCACCGAGCTTGGCCGGATCGAGGTTCGTAGAGAACACCACCAGCACCTCGAACGGGATCGAGAACTTCAGCCCAGAGTCGAGCGACAGGTAGTCGATCCGCCGTTCGAGAGGAACGATCCACCGGTTGAGCAGCGCACCCGGCGGGATCAGCTGCCGTCCGAAGTCATCAACGAGGAAGATCCCATTGTTGGCCTTCATCTGCAACGGCGCGGCAAAAACCTTCGAGATCGGATCGCGCTTCAGCTGCAGCATGCTCAGTTCAAGCTCGCCTCCGGCGACGACAATCGGGCGCTCGCACACAACCCAACGCCGGTCAAACCCTGGCGGTTGGCGATCGATGGCCCGATGGACGGTCGGGTCGAACACCACGATGATCTGTCCGTCCATCTCCACCGAGTAGGGCACGACGATCCAGTCGTCATAGAGACGGATGAGCCGCTCGGCGATGCTGGTCTTTCCGGTTCCCGAGGGGCCATAGAAGAAGATCGACTGCTGGGTGCTGAAGGCTGGGCCGATTCTGTCCACCGTCTTCTGGTTCATGACCAGGTCCTGAAAGGCGTGGCGCACCATCTCAGGAGTGACATGCACCTCCGAACGGAGCATCGTGACGACCTCGGTGTAGCGGGCCAGAGAAACCGGGGCAATCGAGTTGTATGCGCACCGATCAAGGCTCGCCGAGGCGCGCTCACGGCCCATCGAGGTGAGCGAGAACACATAGTCATTCCCCTCGAGCTTGACGACATCGACATAGTCACGGCTACGGAGCGACTCGAAGCAGTCGGTGATGATCTGGGCGCTCAGCGCCAGTTCATGCGAGAGGCGCGAGACCGATGTCCGATTGGCCTGGAAGGCGCGGCGGAGCACGAGGTCCTCCACGACGTTCATCGGGATGTCGAGATCCCTCTGCGTCGCTGGACCTCGAAGCGCATCGGGGATCAAGCGCTGGACATCCATCGTGCCCAGGTGTTCGACGCCCGCCGACCCAAAGTTGAGGGGCACGTGGACGGCGAACACACGAACTGGGTCGTTCGACCTAGTGGGGTCTAGTGGTCGAGTTTCGACACGCGGAAGGCGTCAGCCCGGAAGGGCGAGCTCGCGCTCGACGGCGAGGCAGAGGCGCGCACAGACGGAATCCGCGAGCTCCTGCGTGGGCGCCTCGACCATGACACGCACCAGCGCCTCGGTTCCGCTCGGCCGCAGCAGCACACGACCCGTCTCGCCGAGCATCGCCTCCTCAGCGGCGACAGCGGCCCAAAGTGCCTCGGCCCGATCCAGTCGACTCCGGTCGACGCCGCGCACGTTGCGCAGGATCTGGGGGAGCCTCGACATCACCGCACCGTGGGCGTCCAGCGGGCGGCCCGACCGGCGCACGAGATCGGCCACCAGCAGACCGCTGAGCGTCCCGTCACCCGTCGTTGCATGGTCACGGAAGATCAGGTGACCAGACTGCTCACCGCCGAGCGAATGCCCGCCTTCCTCGATGGCCTCGAGGACGTAGCGGTCACCGACCCTGGTCTCGACGACGTTGATGCCGACGCTGCGCATGGCGATCTTGAAGCCAAGGTTGGTCATCACCGTGACGACGACGGTGTCATGGGCCAGATGGCCGCGGTCACGCATGTCGAGGGCGAGCATGGCGATGAGCTGATCACCGTCGACGAGCGCTCCGGTGTGGTCGACGGCGAGCATCCGGTCCGCATCGCCGTCGAAGGCGAAGCCCATGTCGGCGGCCTCGGCCAACACCGCGGCTTGCAGGGACTCGGGGTGCGTCGACCCACAGCCGTGGTTGATGTTGATGCCGTCGGGCGATGCATGCAGCACGACGACCGATGCACCGAGCCGACGGAAGACCGCAGGAGCAACGTCGGCAGCAGCGCCATTGGCGCAGTCGAGCACGATTCGCAACCCGTCAAGGCGACGCCCGTCGAGCGCGGCGACGAGGGCATCTTCGTAGGCGGCCTGTTCCGTTCCTGAGTGCCGCACCTCGCCCACAAGGGCCCCGGCCGGCACGACGTGGTCCGACGCCGCGGCGTCGGCGGTGAGGCCGAGGAGACGGTCGAGCTCCGCTTCGATCCGGGCCTCGATGTCGTCGTCGAGCTTGCGTCCGCCGGCCGAGAAGAACTTGATGCCGTTGTCCTCGAACGGGTTGTGCGAAGCCGAGATCATCGCCGCCGGGATGCCCGCCCGGGCCGAGGCGTAGGCCACTCCGGGCGTCGGGAGCACGCCCAGATCGACGACATCGATCCCCTCGGCCGTGAGGCCAGCGGTCAGCGCAGCAGCGAGCAATGCGCCGGATCGGCGGGTGTCACGGCCGACGAACAGCATCGGTCGCAATGGTGCCGAAGGGTCCGTATGCGACGGGACTGCGAGCACCCGCGCCGCAGCTCGACCGAGCGCAAGCGTGAGCTCGGCGGTGAGCTGGGTGTTGGCAACGCCGCGGACCCCGTCGGTGCCGAAGCGGAGCGACATACGGGATGGCCCCGCGCGTCTCAGCGCTTGCTGTACTGGGGAGCCTTACGAGCCTTCTTGAGGCCGTACTTCTTGGATTCCTTCTTGCGATCGTCGCGGGTGAGGAAGCCGGCCTTCTTCAGCGACGGCCGGCGCTCGAGCTCGAGCTCGGCGAGCGCACGGGCGATGCCGAGGCGCAACGCTCCTGCCTGTCCGGAGATGCCGCCGCCGTCCATCGTCACGGCGATGTCGTACGTCTCGGTCGTCTCGGTGAGCTTCAGCGGCTCGGTGGCGATCATGCGGAGCAGTTCGGAGGGGATGTACTCCTCGAGCGTGCGGCCGTTGATGGTGATCTTGCCGGTGCCCGGCCGAAGGCTGACACGGGCGATGGCGCGCTTACGGCGGCCGGTGGCCTGAATGAGAGGGAGTGACACGGTGGTGCTCCTAGCGATCCTGTGACGAGGTCATTGCGAGTTGGTCCGCAAGTGCGGGCGATGCGGTCGCGAGACCGTCAGGAGGCCCGACGGGCCTGGGGGAAGTCGATCTTCACCGGCGACTGGGCCGAGTGCGGGTGGGTGGGCCCCGAGTAGACCTTCAGCTTCTTGAGCATCTGGCGGCCGAGTGTGTTCTTCGGGAGCATGCCGCGCACGCTGATGCGGACGACTTCTTCGGGCTTGGTGACCATGAGCTCGGCGTAGGAGCGGGACTTGAGGCCGCCCGGGTACCCGGAGTAGCGCTGGAAGAGCTTCTCGTCAGCCTTCTTGCCGTCGAGGTGCACCTTGTCGGCGTTGGTGATGATGACGTGGTCACCGGTGTCGACATGCGGCGAGAAGATCGGCTTGTGCTTGCCCCGCAGACGGGAGGCGACTTCGGTCGACAGCCGTCCGAGCGTCATGCCCGTGGCGTCGATCTCGAGCCACGAGCGGGTGATGTCTGAGGGCTTTGGGGTGAAGGTACGCACGAGACGAGCTTTCCTAGCGTTGCCGGACGCAGCCGCCCGGTGAGGCGAGCCGCGCGAGCGGGTACAGAGGTCAGTGAAGCCTGGCAAGGATAGCCGCGCTTCAGACGGCTCGGAACCGGACGCGTCAGCCGGTGAACTGGGGAGTCGCCTCGACCGGCGTTGCGGGAGCCGGAGTCACCGCGG
>JAYUDQ010000208.1:0-2288 GCA_043739745.1 Acidimicrobiia bacterium
GTGCGCGAACATCGCGTTCGTGTCCGAGATGACGAGGTCGTCCGTCAACGAGCCCATCAGCGCGAACATCCGTGCACGTACTTCTTTCGGCTCACCCGCCGTGTAGTCGAACTCGCGCGTCGAGCGGTAATACAGGTTCGGGAGCACGACGTAGTAGCCGGCCGAACCCAGCCGCCGGGCCATGTCGTGGAGCTCCTCACGCTTGCCGGGCGCGTCCATGTAGAAGAACACGACCGGGAACGGGCCACCCTCCTCGGGGTACGTGACGAACGTGTTCATCGCGCCGTCTCGGGTGGTCAGGTCGAGGTGATGTTCGATCATCTGCAGACCATACCCGGGAACGGGCTGGCAATTTCATCAGAACTGATGCATCATTCGTGATGTGAATGGCATTGACCTCTTCCGCCTCGGGCGGCGGCTCATCAAGCTCGGCATCGAGTCGCTTCCACCGTCCGGTCGCGAGGCGCTACCGAGCAGTTACGGTCTGGTGCTCACCGACGTCTTCGAGAATCCCGACAGTGCGATCAGCGAGATCACGGCGCGGACCGGGTTCCCGCAGAGCCACGTCTCCGCCGCCGTCGCGAAGCTGCGCGATCGCGGCGTACTGGTGACGACGGTCGATGCGAACGATCGTCGCCGCACGCTCGTACGCCGCTCACCGGAGCACGCGGCCGCGGCCGAACGCCTCGTCGCTCCGATCGAGCCGGTACTCGCTCGCGCGCTCGGTGACTGCGCCGAACGTGAGCTGCTCGACGTCATCGCCGCGCTGGAGCTCCTCGCCCGCCACCTCACCCCGAGCACCGCCGCGTATGCCCGATCCACCTCCTCACACACCGTTGGATGCTGAATGCTGATCCGCCTGCTGCGCACCTATCTCGCGAAATACCGCAAGCTGCTCGTCGCCGTGGTGGCCCTGCAACTCGTCCAGACCAGCGCGTCGCTGTACCTGCCGAGCCTCAACGCCCACATCATCGATCGTGGAATCGCCCGCGGCGACCACTCCTACATTCGCTCGATCGGCCTGCTGATGCTGGCCATCTCGCTCGTCCAGATCAGCTTCAACATCGGTGCCGTGTACTTCGGGTCCCGCGCCGCCATGGGCTTCGGCCGTGACGTCCGCAGCAGCCTGTTCCACACGGTGACCGGGTACTCGGCCCGCGAAGTCGGGCAGTTCGGGGCGCCGTCGCTCATCACCCGCATCACCAACGACGTGCAACAGGTCCAGATGCTGGTGCTCATGACGTGCACCCTGCTCGTCGCCGCACCCATCACGACCGTCGGCGGTGTGGTGATGGCGCTGCGCGAGGACGTCGGCCTTTCGGCCATCCTGCTCGTCAGCATCCCCGTGCTCGTCGTCTGCATCAGCATGGTGATTGTTCGTATGGTGCCGCAGTTCCGGGTGATGCAGGTCAAGATCGATTCGATCAACAAAGTGCTACGCGAACAGATCACCGGCATCCGCGTCGTGCGAGCCTTCGTACGCGAGCCCGATGAAGCCCGGCGATTCGAGACCGTGAACGAGGACCTCACCGGTACCGCCATGCGGGCCGGGCGGCTGATGGCCTTCATGTTCCCGACGGTGATCGTGATCCTGAACGTGTCCAGCGTCGCCGTGGTGTGGATCGGTGCGAGCAGGATCAACGCCGGCTCGATGTCGATCGGGGCGCTGGTCGCGTTCCTCAGCTACCTCGCGCAAATCCTCATGTCGATCATGATGGCGACGTTCATGGCCGTGATGGTGCCGCGTGCAGCAGTGTGCGCCGAGCGCATCCAAGAAGTGCTTGATCTGCCTTCCTCAGTGGCCATCTCCCCGACGCCGGTGACCGAGGTGCATACCAGCGGCTCACTCGAGTTTCGAAATGTCGGCTTCCACTACCCGGGCGCCGAGAAAGCGATTCTCGAAGACGTCTCGTTCCTCTCGCTTGCCGGCAAGACCACCGCCATCATCGGCAGCACCGGTTCGGGCAAGACCACGATGATCAACCTGGTTCCCCGCCTGGCCGATGCGACGTCGGGCGCGGTGCTCGTCGATGGCGTGGACGTCCGCGATCTCCAGCCCGATGTGCTCTGGGACCGGATCGGACTCGTGCCGCAGAAGCCGTATCTCTTCTCCGGAACGGTTGCCAGCAACCTGCGCTACGGCAAGCCCGACGCCACCGACGAAGAGCTGTGGGAGGCGCTCGAAGTCGCGCAGGCCAAGGACTTCGTGGCCAACATGCCCGGTCAGCTCGACGCCCGAATAGCGCAGGGGGGCTCGAACGTTTCCGGTGGGCAGCGTCAACGACTGG
>JAYUDQ010000209.1:0-6085 GCA_043739745.1 Acidimicrobiia bacterium
GGCCGTGACATCGCAACCGTGGTGTTCCCTTCTGCGCCGGCCAAGATCTTCCTCACGGCCGAGGTGCATGAGCGCGCCACCCGGCGTCACGCCGAGCAGCCCGATCGTTCCTACGAGGACGTGCTCGCCGACCTCCAGTGGCGTGACGACAACGACGCCAACCGGGCTGTCGATCCGCTTCGCATAGCCCGTGGAGCCACCGTGCTCGACACGACCGGACTGCGGCTCGACGAGGTTGTCGCGCGCGCAACCGTCATCGCGCAAGAATCGCTGGCGGCCGCGGCAGTGCCGCTCGACGCCCATCCACCTGTCCACGCAACGCGCTTCGCCCGCGTCGTCTTCCGTGTCGGCCACGGGCTCGACATGATCCTCATCCGCGTGTACTTCCGGGCGACCTTCGAGGGCAGGGAGAACATCCCGAAGAGCGGTGCCTTCGTGCTCTCGCCGGTCCACCGCTCGAACGTCGATACGGTCGTCCTGCCGGGAGTCACCCGGAGGCGCATGCGCTTCCTCGGCAAGCAGTCGATGTGGAAGTTCGCGCCTATGGGCAAGGTGTTCGACATCCTCGGTGCCATCAAGGTGCACCGCGGGAGCACGGACCGGGAGTCGATGCGGGCGTGCATCGCCGCCCTCGAAGCGGGAGAGCCGCTCGTCGTCTACCCGGAGGGGACCCGCAAGGAGGGTCCGGTGGTGGAGGATCTGTTCGACGGCGCCGCGTATCTGGCCAACAAGGTCGGCGTGCCGATCATCCCGGTCGGCATCGGCGGTTCGGCGAGGGCCATGTCGCGGTCACACAGGCTGCCACGTCCGCACAAGATGCACATGATCATCGGCAAGCCGTTGTACCCGGACAAGTCGGCGGGCCGCAAAGCCGTGAAGCTGCTCACCGCTGCGCTGCAGGTCGAACTGCAGCGCCTCTTCGACGACGCGCAGGCCAGGGTCGAGGGCCGTAGGCAGTAGGCAGGAGCAAACCCGACGACGAGCCCGTGGGTCAGAAGCGGGCTTTCGCGAAGACGGCACGAAGCCGATCCTCGAAGTGTTCGAGCGGCAGCGTGTCGTAGTTCGGATCGAACGCCTTCTGGTCCCACTCGTCGGCGAACTGCTCGGCGAGGGCGAAGGCCGGATTGCCCGTGTACTGGTCGCGGGCGTCGGGGTTCAACCCGAAGTGCGCATAGTAATGACGGCCCTGGAAGTCCTGATGGGCCTGGATCATGAAGTGGACGTCAGGCCGCACGTACGGCTTGAGGATCGCCGCACCGATGGCCGGATGGTTCGGGACACTGATGGCCTTGCCGATGTCGTGGCACAGAGAGGCGACGATCACTTCGTCGTCGGCACCGGCCCGCTCGGCCATCGTGGCCGTCTGAAGACAGTGCGTGAGCTGATCGGTGGAGAAGCCATCGACGATCGAGCCGAGCGATCGGAGAAGGTCGAGGATGCCGTCGGCCACCCGGGACTGGTTCTTCGCCGTTTCGGCGCCGATGTGCATCCACTCTTCCTTCGTCGATGCGTCCATCGCCGTGAACGTGGCGTTGCCCCTCGCCGGTAGCGGTGCCGTTGCCGTTGCTGCTGTGGTCGATGCCATGGCCTGAGCATCGCACCGAAGCACCAGCGGTGTCACGTTCTTCGCTGGTCACCGGGAATTGCCCGAGGCATCAGGACGATCGGTCGAGAGATTGGTCGAGTACCTTCCTCCCCATCGCGACTGCCAACGTGGCCGTCGACGGGGAGGCACGACCATGGCAGGACTCGCAGACATTCTTGGCGGAGCGCTCGGCGGCGACGCTCTGAGCAAGCTGGCCGGACAACTGGGAACCGACGAGGGTGGTGCACAGAAGGCGCTGAGTGCGGCGCTTCCCACCATTCTCGGCCGCCTCAAGGAGAACGCCGACACGCCGGAAGGTGCAGCGGCGCTCGCTGACGCAGTGAACAAGGATCACGACGGCAGCATCCTGGACCAGGTCGGCTCCCACTTCGGCGGTGGCGACGCATCCGGGGAGGGTTCGAAGATCGTCGGAAAGGTCTTCGGTAGCGACGCGCCCGCGGCGCACGAGTACATCGCGCAGAACGGTGGGATCGATACGGCCAAGGCGGCGGGGCTGCTCAGCATGCTTGCGCCCCTCGTCCTCGGCGCGCTCGGGAAGGCCGGGCAGTCGTCCGGAGGACTTCAGGCCAGTGGTCTTTCGGGCATGCTCGGCGGTCTGATGGGCGGCGGTGGGGGACTTTCGTCGATCCTCGGCGGGTTGCTCGGCGGCGCCGGGAATGCGGCCTCGTCCGGTGCGAGTGGTGCCTCGTCGGCTGCGAGTGGCGCGGCATCGTCGGCAACCAGCGCGGCGGGCGGGATGATGGGCAAGGTGACCGGGATGCTCGATCAGAACAAGGACGGCAGCGTCACCGACGACATCAAGCGAATGGCGGGAAGCGGCGGCATCCTCCAGAAGCTCATGGGGATGCTCAAGAAGCGGCGCTGAGACGCGGGCGGCGAACCAAAGGAGAAGGAGTTCGCCGCCGATGGATGCCCGCACGTTCCTTGGTCTTCACCCCACGCACAACCGGTTCCGGTGGTCGATGGAGGTCGAGCCGAGGATCAGCAACTTCGGGGGCAATCTCTTCGGAGGCGCCGGTCTCGCCGCGGCCATCGTCGCCCTCGAGGCCGTCACCGACCGTCCGGTCATCTGGGCATCTGCGCAGTACCTGTCGTACGCCCTCACCGGCGCGATCGTCGACCTCGACGTGAAACTCGCGATGCAGGGCCACAACACCACGCAGGCCAGGGTTACCGCCCATGTCGCCGATGCGGAGGTGCTCACCGTCAACGCCGCCCTTGGCGCGCGACCGACCCCCGGCGAAGGAACATTCGCCCAGCGCCCGATCGTGCCGCCACCGCAGGACTGCCCGGCCCGGTCGCTGCGGATGCCCGCGGGCGCGACGATCAACGCCCACATCGAGATGCGCATCGCCGACGGCCGCGATTGGCCGGAACTGGACGGCACACCCCGCGCCGACGGTCGTTCGGCCATGTGGGCCCGGGTCACCGGGATGACCGAGGTGTCGGCCGCGAGCCTCGCCATACTCGGGGACTGGGTGCCTTTCGCATTGGGCCAGGCACTCGGCCGCCCTGCCGGTGGCAACTCGCTCGACAACACGATTCGTATCATCCAGCCCGTCGCGACCGATTGGGTGCTGCTCGACCTGCGGGTTCAGGCCGTTCGTAACGGGTTCGGTCATGGCCTCGTGCATCAATGGGCCCAGGACGGCACCCTGATGGCAACGGCGAGCCAGTCGGTGATCCTGCGTTACCGCGACATCGTGTCTGGTTCCGGAACCCCGTAGCCCTGCGACGGGCGCCGTCCTTCGCTACCGCGCAAGGCCGGCAAGGACATCGCTGGCCGCAGTGGCCCGGTCGTCCTGGAATGTCGCGCCGGTCGGCATGGGGGCATACAAGCCCAGGGCAGCGACTGCGGCAATGGCCGGCAACAGCTCGCGCAGCTGGCGGGGGGGCGGGAAGTACTCGTCCTCGTCCGTGACGCTCACGATCTCGACACCGTTCGCAGGAGCCAGCCGGGTGATGACCGCGTCGACGAGCTCCTCGGGTGCCGATGCTCCCGCCGTCACGCCCACGATGCCCGACAGGTCCGGCGGCAGCTCGTCGGCGCTGTTGACCCGGTAGACCCGCTCGCAGCCGGCGGCTCGTGCCACCTTCGCCAACGCGACGGTGTTGGACGAATTGGCCGAGCCGATGACCACGATGGCATCGACCCGAGGTGCCATTGCTTTCAGCGCGTTCTGACGGTTCGTGGTGGCGTAACAGAGGTCGGAATGGCCCGGTATCCACATCGACGGGTACTTCTCGTGCGCGGTGGCGAGCACGTCGGCCCAATCGTGATGGCTGAGGGTGGTCTGCGCCAGCAGTGCGACTGGCGCGTCGCCGAGCACGAGCGCCTCAACGTCGGCAGGGCTCTCGACGAGATGCATGGCATCGGGTGCGACGGCCATGGTCCCCACGGCTTCGTCGTGGCCCTCGTGCCCGATGTAGATGATCTGGAAGCCCTTGCCGGTCCTCACCTTCGCCTCGTGATGGACCTTCGTGACCAGCGGGCACACGGCATTGATGACGATCCCACCGTTGCGTTGTGCCGCGGCGACGACCTCGGGTGCAGAGCCGTGCGCGCTCAGCATGAGCGGCGCGCCGGCGGGCACGGCTTCGATGGCGTCGACGAACACCACGCCGAGCTGGCGGAAGCGGTCGACGACCAGTTGGTTGTGCACGATCTCGTGGTAGCAGTACACCGGCGGCTCGAAGATGCGCACCATCCAGGTGAGTGCCTTGATGGCCATCTCCACACCCGCGCAGAATCCGCGGGGAGCGGCGAGGAGCACTCGATCGACGTTCACGGGACCGAGGGTACCGGGGCCGTCACCGGTACCGGCGCACGTCACGAGGGTCCGCGCGGTCCGGCGTTGACACGGATCGGCCCTATCCTGTATGCCCATGTCCCTGCCCACCGTTGTTGCTGTCGCGCCCGGATCTCCGGCCGATCACGCCGGTGTGCACCCGGGCGACGAGATCCGCATGATGAACGGACAGGTCGTCCGCGACGTGATTCAGTACCGGCTCCTTGCTGACGAGGCACTGGTGGAGCTCGTCGTCGGGCGGGGCGGCCTCGAGCTCGAGGTCGTCATCGAGAAGAAGGAGGGCTCCACGCTGGGGATCGAAGTGCAGTCGGCGCTGTTCGACCAGTTGCGCACCTGTGACAACCACTGCTCGTTCTGCTTCATCTATCAACTCCCGCCGGGCATGCGCCCAAGCCTCTATCTCAAGGACGACGACTACCGCCTGTCGTTCCTGTACGGGAACTTCACGACACTCACCCGTTTCACCGAGGCCGACCTCGAGCGGGTCATCACCGAGGGTCTGTCCCCTTTGAACGTGTCGATCCACGCCACCGATCCCGACGTCCGGGCCGACCTCCTGCGCAACCGTCGCGGGGCCACGAGCCTTCGCTGGCTGCGGGCGCTACTCGACCACGGGGTCGAGGTCCACGGGCAGCTCGTGATCTGCCCGGGCGTGAACGACGGGGCGGTGCTCGACGACACCCTCTGCGGCGTGCTCGACGAGTACCCCGAACTGGCGTCGCTGCATGCCGTCCCGCTCGGCATCTCGAAGTTCAACAAGGAACCCGGGCTTCGTCTGCACACGTACGAAGAGGCGAACGCAGTCGTCGATCTGGTCGAAGGCTGGCAGGAGACGTTCCTTACCACGATCGGCCGGCGGATGATCTTCGCTGCGGACGAGTACTACCTGATGGCCGGCCGGCCGTTCCCCGCCGCGGACGACTACGAAGACTTCGTGCAGCACGAGAACGGGATCGGCATGGCCCGCACATTCGAGCGTGAGCTGCTCGGCCTCATCGATACACCGACGCCGGTCGCATCGGGCTTCTTCGCCTGGGTGGAGGGGGCGCCGGCCGAGGGCTACAGGGCGCCGCGGAGCATCGGTGCGCCGCGGAGCATCAACGCGAAGCCGGGCTCGATCGCGCTCCGCCCCAGTACGGCGGCGCCGATCGCGATCCTGACCGGATCGTACGGAGCGCAGGTGCTCGAGCAACTCTTGCCGCCGGTCCTCGAGTCGGTCGGCCGATCCGATGTGCGCATACTTCCTGTGGCGAACGCGTTCTTCGGCGGGAACACCGCAGTGACGGGCCTGATGGTGGGCAGTGACCTGAGTCGTGTCCTATCGGCCGAACCCGAGGGCCACCGCTACCTCCTGCCCGACGTGTGCCTCAGCAAGGGACTGTTCCTCGACGGGACCTCGCCGGCGGATCTACCCCGGCCGGTCGAGGTCGTCGAGACCAATGGCCTCGCGCTCGTGGAGGCGCTGCGCATCGGCGCGCCGGGCACGAACAACAGTCGGCGCCGACGCGTCGCCATGACGCAGGTCCCCGTATTGCACGGGTCGAAGGAGTGCGGCAATGAGTGAGCGAAAGCGAACGAGCAATCAAGCACAGGGCCCGCTCAGGGCGGCCCCGCAGGCGAAGCCGAGGTGCGGCAATGAGTGAGCAAGCGAAGCGCCGGGCGAAGTCGT
>JAYUDQ010000210.1:0-6071 GCA_043739745.1 Acidimicrobiia bacterium
ACTGCCGTAGCGCCGTTCGAGCACCGGGTTGGCGTGATGCAGCGCAAGAATGTCAGTGGCGATCCGTTTGAAACCGTCGTAGCCCCCTACACGGTCGTAGATCGTTCCGGTCGACAATTCGGTCATCGGAGTCCCCTTCCCTCACGGTGCGGCCCGGCGCGGTTCGCGAACCCAGTGTGCCGGATTGCACACCCCAAGTCAATAGCGCACAAATCTATCGTGCGCAACTGACACTGGCGGAACTGTCAGTCCGATTTCAGTTCGACCATGGGCAGCATTCGGTCGAAGGTCTCACCCGCAATCTCGTGCACCGCCCGAATGGCCTGAGGGGAGCCTTCGAATCGGCACGAAACCGCCTCGTCCGACAGCACGAACGTTCCCCCCAACCATCGGACGGCGACACCTCCTTCAGACAGGCGCGCACAGCCTTGGCGCAGCCGTGCCATCGCCGCGAGGGCCGCGTCCTCGGTGGATCCCGGCCAGAAACGTTCGACGACGAAGTACACATTTGCACCGTACGGCGCCGACCCTGTCGACGAATCGGGCGATTCCCCATAACTGCCTCGCAGCGGCACGGTCTACTGTGAGCCCATGAACGGTCCGATCGGGCGCGAGGCTGAGCGCGAGGTCGCTGCAATCTTCGTCGCCGCGGCCGCGGACGGATCGGCCGTCCTCGAGATCGTCGGTGAAGGCGGCATCGGCAAGACGACGCTGTTCCGCTTCGCCGTCGAATCCGCTCGGTTGGCCGGCACTCGCGTCTTGGTATGTGGTCTCACCGAGGCCGAGTCGACGATGAGCTTCGCGGGACTCACCGACCTCCTGCACGACGTCGAGATCGACCTGTTCGAGCAATTGCCGGCGCCACAGGGCCGCGCACTCGCCGTGGCGACGCTGCGCGAGGCGCCGTCCGATTCGGCGATCGACGAGCGGGCCATCGGTACCGGCCTCGCGTCGCTGCTCATGACGCTGTCTGAGCGGGGACCGCTGGTGGTGGCCATCGACGACACGCAGTGGCTCGACCAGGCTTCGGCCGACGTGGTCGCCTTCGCGCTGCATCGACTCGGTAGTCGGTCGGTCGGACTGCTCACGTGTCGACGGGTGGGAATGGGTGCGAGCGGACTGACCGCCACCCTGGACGCGCCGCATTGGAAGCGCACGCTTGCCTTGCGCGGAATGAGTGCCGCGGCCCTCTTCCATGTCGTGCGCGAGCAGGTCGGAGTCACGTTGTCGCGACCGACATTGTTGCGCATCACCGAGGCTGCACAGGGCAATCCTTTCCTGGCAGTTGAGCTGGGGCGAGCGACGACCTCGCGTCGCGACACCGCCGACGGACTGTTTCTGCCCGACAACCTGCAGTTGCTCGTGGCACATCGACTGTCCGCCTTGTCAGACGAAGGGCGCGATGCGTTGCTGGTCGCAGCATGCGCAGGTCGGCCGACGCTCGCGCTGCTGACGGAAATGGGCCTCCGCCTCGGCGTCGAGGAAGCCGAAGCAGCGCATGTGGTGTCCGTCGAGGAAGGTCGAGTGCTGTTCGAGCATCCCCTGTTATCCGCGGCCGTCGTCCAGGCAGCATCGCCTCCCGCGATACGGGCCACGCATGCACGGCTCGGCGCATCGAGCAGCGAGCCGGAGGCACGAGCCCGTCACCTCGCCCTGGCCAGTCCTGAGCCCGACGCGTTGACCAGTGTCGCGCTGGACGAGGCCACGGTGTCGGCCGAGGCCCGCGGAGCAATGGTCGCCGCTGCGGAACTCGCCCGTCTCGCGCTCGACCGAACGGTGGCGATCGACGTCAACGCCGCGTGGCGCCGGCGGCTGCGGTTGGCGCAACTCCTGCACGCTGCCGGCTCGGCGGTCGAAGCCGGCGCGGTGCTCGCCGACGTGGACCGGTCGTGCCCACCGGGTCGCCTGCGCGCCGAGGCGAACCTCGTGTTGACCGAAGTCGCCTACCAGACAACGACCACCGAGCGCGCCCTCGTCCACGCAGCAACAGCGCTCGACGAGGCGGGCGACGACGCGTCGTTGCGGGCGCGGGCACTGTTGTCACTCGCTGCGTTGACGACCGATGGCCACGAAATGGTCAGGTTCGTGGCGCTGGCCCGTCGCTGCCTCGAAGACGGTCAGGTCGCGGACCCCACCCTGCTTGCGTGGGCGGCAATCGAGGACGTGTCGGCGCGCTTCAGCCTCGGCGAAGGTCTGGATCGAACCGCCTTGGACCAGGCACTGTCGCTCGAGCGCACGGGGCGCAAATGGCGCAGCGGCGATCAGGTGGCGGCGATACGACCGGTGCTGCTCAAATGGGCCGACGAGCACGAGGAGGCCTTGCGCGGTCTCGCCGAACTTCGTGAGCGTGCCGAACAGGAGGGCAACGAGGGGCTGTTGCCGTATGTGATCGGCCACGTACCCGGCATCTTGCTGCATGTCGACCGGTTCGCCGAGGCGGTTGCAGCCTCGGCAGAGCACCTTAGCCACGCCCTCGCCACAGGGCAGGAGGGTCAGCGCATGCAGGCTCTGTACAACGTGTCGCTCGTCGATGCCCATCTCGGGAAGCTGCATGAAGCGGCCGCCATCGGGCACGAGGTGCTGACATGGTCAGAGGTGCACGTCGACCGATGGATGGAAATGTCGGCCAGCGGTGTACTCGGCTTCACTGCTCTCAGTGCCGGTGACCTGTCGCAGGCCCGCTGGTGGCTCGACCGTTGGTGGAGCTGCAGCCAGGCCGAGGGGATCGTCGACCCGGGAGTCTCCCGATTCCACGGCGATCACATCGAGGCGCTGATCGGCCTCGGTGCTCTTGCCGAGGCAACCGCGCAGACCGACATCCTCCAACACCGTGCGGAGGCTGCTCGACGCGTTTCAGCGGCTGCCGTTGCCGCGCGGTGCAGAGCGCTTCTTGCAGCAACAGCCGGCGACCAACCCCTCGCACTGTCGTTCGCCGACACCGCTCTCGAATTGCACGCCGCCTGCCCGAGCGATTTCGACCGAGCCCGTACGCTGCTGGTCAAGGGTGTGGTGCATCGCCGGGCCAAGGAGAAGGGCTCGGCGAAGAAATGTCTCGAAGAAGCGTTTGCCATCTTTGCCAGGCTCGGCGCGAAAGCTTTCTCGACTCGTACGGAGTCCGAGCTGGAACGCATCGGCACGCGGGTCACATCTGCGTTCGAACTCACCGCGACCGAACGCCGAATCGCCGAACTCACGGCGTCGGGCCTCACCAATCGACAGGTCGCCGAGCAGTCGTTCATGAGCCCGAAGACGGTCGAGGCCAACTTGGCTCGCGTGTACCGCAAGCTCGGTATCACGTCACGTGCGGAGCTCGGAGCGGTCATGCTCCAGATGAAGTGACCAGGTGGCCCCGCAAAGAGGTCGCCACCGAGACGCCGATGTAGGGGATCGCCCGATTCCTCGAAGCGGGCGGATCAGTACGGTGACCGCATGAACACCCTCAAATCACGGCCAAGGACTGCCTCGCTCAGGTTCCGCGCGCTTCGATGCGGTGTGGCCGTCGCCGCCGTGGCATCGATCGTGGCCGCTTGTGGCGATGACGCCGGCAACCGTAATTCGGACAAGCTCGCTGAGGAACTGATCAAGCAAGCTGCCACGGCACCGTCCGACGACGCCACCGCGGGTACAGCAACCATCACGATCCCCCGGGGCGATGGGTCAACTGGCCCGAACGGTGACGGGTCGTTGCCTGCTCAAGGCGACGCCGCGGCGCCGCCCGAGACGCACAACATCGACAAGACCGTGTGGTGGGGCGGGTTCAAGATCACCGTCAGTTCGGCGGAAGGCTCCAGCAACGCGCTGAGCGCGACAATCAACCTCAGTGTTTCGTTCCAAAACCTGACCTCCGATGTCAAGCGTCTCGACCGGAACGACATCGTGTTGACCGTGGGCACACAGTCATACCTCAGCGGCGTGGCCAGGACGCCGGAGGTGCCGGCCAACAGTCGCAACGATGCGGTCCTCGACTTCTTGGTCGGCGACACCTTCGTGTTCGACCACGCGATGCTCACCTTCGGTCGGCCCGACACCAACCAGGCGGTCCTGCCGTTCGGAGCCGCGGCGGCCACCAGCTTCGAACCCAAGGTGCTACAGGTCGCGGCCACCCTGACGACGCCGGTCGAAACGATCCGGTTGACGGGCGGGACCATCGACGCCAGCTATGCCTCGGGCGAGAAGGGAACCTACATCGTGCGCGTGCCGCTGCAGGCGACCTACACCGCAGGCGGCGCCGGGGGCGATCTCCTCCTGCCGAATCAGTTCGCGTTGAGTTCGCCGACGGGTTCGTCGGTGGAGGGGCTGCCGGTCGGTCCGGGCGACGTGGTCGCCGAGGCGGTCTACACGGGACAGGACGTGACGGGTAAGGCGATCGCGTTCAAGGTGAAGTCCATCGACGCCGGCACGTGGACGATCACATACACGGACAGCGCGGGGAAGTCTGCGACGGCCGACTTCACGGTGGGCTGATGGCCGGCGACCGCACCTCGATGAGACGCACGGTTCTCATCGTCGTCGTGGTGGTCGCGATCGCATCGACGGCTAGTGCTTATGTGATCAGCCGCTCGGGCACCGACGACAGTGCGGGCGTTCCCGCCCAGACTGCGTGGCAGCGGGTCATGAACGGAACGACGGACACGGGCGAGACGACCGTGACGATGGCCCGGCAGGCGTTCTCGCTGACGTTCGAGCCTCTGCCAGGCGTCGCGGTGCCGAAGGGATCCCGTGACGACATCCAATCGGGCAGCGCAGCGCTGCGGATGATGATCGCTCACTGGGCCGAGCTCACCGTACGCGAGCAGAACACGGTGTTGTCCTACCTGCCCACAGACGACACCGGGGCCGCGTCCACCACCACGGGCGTACCGGTTACGGAAGGAGCCGCTGGCCGCGTCGACACCGACGATGTGCAGATGGTGTCCTTCGTCCGGCCGACCGGTGCCGGACCGACAGGCATTCAACCGTCGGCAGCCGCCGGCGGGCCCGACGATGCCACGAAGCAGTTGATCGCTGGTCGGGCCGAGGCGTTGCGCGTCGCGATCGGCGCGCTGGCCGGGAAGTTCCTGATCGGCGAGGTGTCGTTGTCCTACAACAGCCGCGAGATCGAGAAGGGCAGCGCTGCGTACACATTGCCGCACGCTGCCGGTCAATTGGTGACCCATCCGACGGCGGATTCCGCGACGCTGTCCGGCGTCACCGGCCCGTACGCCGGCTGCTATGTGGCGTTCAACCCGGACGGATGGAACAGCAAGGGAACCGACCTCGACTTCGTCATCGCCCACGAGTTGTACCACTGCTTCGAGGGCATGTTCGTCGGTGACCTCGACATCTTCTACGACCCTACGACCGCGCCGCCGTGGGTGGTCGAAGGCGGCGCCAACTGGGCCGCCGCGCAGGTGGTGCCCACGTCGCACCGTGCCTCGGGCGCGTGGCAGGACTACCTGCTGCAACCGTCGACGCCCTTGTTCCAGCAGAGCTACGACGCCATCGGGTTCTGGAACCACCTCGAGGAGAAATCCGCGGTCAACACTTGGGCGGCCCTGCGCAACGCGCTGGGCAAGCCGAGCGCCGAGGCGTTGGCGCAAACCGACGCTGCGTCGGATCCGTTCCTGGATTCGTGGGCTTCGAGCCTGTTCCGCCAACCGCGGTTCGGCATCAACTGGCAGACCGATGGCCCGACGATGAGCGGTCTGCGCTACACACCGGAAGAAGTGGAGATCGCCAACGGAGCGCGCGCCTCGCGCACCGCGCAGCCGCACGCGAAGGCCCTGCTGTACTCGAACATTGCTGCCGACATCGTCGTCATCGTTGGGGTCGGCCACGTCAGTCTGCACAACGCCGCGCACGACGAAGCGCAGTTCGGTCAACTCGTCTACTGCGCGCGGGAAAACGGATGTGAATGCCCACCCGGCAGCGCGAACAGCGCACCGAGCCCGATGGCATTGGACGGCCGGGCGGTTGCCCTCGGCGTCACCGGTTCCGACAAGGCTGCTGCCGTCGCGCTTGGAGGTATCTCCCTCCACGAATGGTGCAAGAAGACCAATCCTCCGATCTCGAAACGTCCGTCGCGCGGAAAC
>JAYUDQ010000211.1:0-14484 GCA_043739745.1 Acidimicrobiia bacterium
GGCAGAAGTCGCCGACGTCGCCGACGACCGGTAGATCGGGTGCGAACCGGGTCATCTCCTCCGGGTCGATGTCGACGCGGATCAGGGTCGGGTCGTGCGGGGTGCGGTTATCGAACCGACCCGGCGTGCCCCAGCGCATGTACGCCATCTCCAGGCGCGACCCGAGGCCCAGCACAAGATCCACGCCGTCGAACAGCGCTCTTGCGGCAACAGATGAGAGACCGAGTGGATGGTCTTCGGCGACGACACCCCGGCCGCTTCGCAGTGCCGTCACCGGCGCGCCGAGAACTTCGGCGAGGCGCTGCACGTCGGTTGCGGCGTGCTGGGCGCCCTTGCCGCACATGATCATGGGGCGCTTCGCGGCGAGCAGCAGATCGACGGCTCGGCCGAGCGCGTCGGTGTCCAGTGGCGGCGCGGCAGCAGCCCCGGTGGCGGGGGTGATCTCCAGACCGGCGTGCGTTGCCGCCATCGTGTCCCAGCACATCTCGACGGTGACGGGTCCAGGCCGCCCGGAGAGCATCGTGGTGAACGCAGCGTTGACCGTGGCCGAGGTGCGGAGCGGGTCGGCGATGAAGACCGCGTCCTTGATGATGGAGCGCAGCGTCACAGCCTGATCGCGCAGTTCGTGGAGGTGGCCGCGACCCTTGCCGAGGAACGTGCTCGGCACCTGCCCGGTGAGGCCGAGCACGGGCGAGCACGTGCCCATCGCGGTACAGAGCGCGGCGGCGGTGTTCAGGATGCCCGGCCCCGGAACGACGGCAAAGCAGGACGGCCGTCCGGTCGAGTTCGCGGCACCCATCGCCATGTATGCCGCGGCCTGCTCGTGGCGGGGGAAGATGGTGCGGATCCCAAGTCGGTGCAAGGCGTCGAACAGCGGGTAGATCTGGGCGCCGGGGATGCCGAAGACGGTGTCGATGCCGTTGGCCCGGACGGAGCGGATGATCGCCTCGCCGCCAGTCATGGGTGCCGCCGCGTGGGGTTCGGATGCGAGCGGTTCGGACATATGGCGACGCTACCCGGGCACATCCTCCACGTAGACGCCGCCGTGCGTGAGCATGCGCGCGTCCTCGACGCGTACGACACGGTTCCCGAGGATGCTTGCCATGCCGGCAGTCTGCCCGGGTCAGTAGGGTCGGTACTGCGCCACCCCAGCAGAACGCTGCCGCGCGAGGAGCCGTCCATGGAGCAACCCCGGGTCCCGGACATCGTGCGCTGCGCCTACGCGGAGCTGATCGTGACGGATCTCGCCGCCAGCCGCCGCTTCTGGGTGGACCGGCTCGGCTTCGTCGTGAGCGCCGAAACGCCCGATGCGCTCTACCTGCGTGGCCACGCAGAGTTCGTCCACCACAGCCTCATCCTCCGAGTGGGTCCGGTGCCGGCCTGTGCCCGCTTCGCCTTGCGGGTGCGAACACCGGAGGACGTGGATCATGCCGAGCGGTTCCACCTTTCGCGGGGTTGTCGTGTCCGGCGCTATCCGTGTGAGGCGACGCCCGGTGTGGGCCCGACGGTGCGGGTCGAGGACCCTTTCGGCTTCGTCGTCGAGTACTTCCACGAGATCGAGTGGACCGGCCACCATCACCAGCGCTACGACCTTCAACAAGGTGCAGCGATCAACCGGCTCGACCACATCAACCTCGTCACCGACGACGTGGAGGCCTCGTACCGCTGGTACTCGGACCTGGGCTTCGGGCTGTCCGAGACGATCGAGGACACGGCCACCGGCCAGCTGTTCGCAACCTGGATGTACCGCAAACAGACGGTGCACGACGTGGCCACCACGCAGGGCTCGTCACCACGGTTGCACCATTTGGCATTCGCAGTGCCAGAAGCGCATCACATCCTGCATCTCGCCGATGTGATGGGCTCGGTTCACGAGGAGGGCCATCTGGAGCGAGGCCCAGGGCGGCACGGCGTGTCGAACGCGTTCTACCTCTACCTGCGCGACCCCGATGGCCACCGGGTCGAGATCTACACGACCGACTACTACACCGGCGATCCCGGCCATCAGACCCTGCGCTGGGATGTGAACGACCCGCGTCGGCGTGACTTCTGGGGGAACCCGGTGGTGGCCCGCTGGTACGAGGAGGCGAGCCGGGTGCTGGATCTCGACGGCAACGTGCAGCCGCTGCGGGAACGCCGTTCGGACGAGAAGGCCATCACGGTCGGCGCCGACGGGCTCGGGGTGACCCGGTGACAACAGGAGCGAGGGCCGGCAGGCAGGTACTCGACCGGCTGCGGGCGGCGCCACCCTCGCTCTGGGTCGAGGGCGCGCTGGTCGAGGACCCGACCACGCACCCCCGGACCAAGAACGCTGCGCACTCACTCGCTGCGCTCTACGACCTGCAGAACCGACCCGACCTCGTCGACACGATGACGTTCGCGTCGCCGGCCTCAGGTGCCCGCGTCGGCATGAGCTTCATGATCCCGGAGTCGAAGGACGACCTGCGCCGCCGATCCGCAATGCACAAGGTGTGGGCCGATGCCTGCCTCGGCTTCATGGGCCGCACACCTGACTACATGAACGTCAACGTGATGGCTGCCGGCACCGCGTCGGCGTACTTCGCAAAGTGCGATCGGCGTTTCAGCAGCAATATGCGCGCATACTTTGAGCATGTTCGCGAGCACGACCTCACCCTCACGCACGCGCTCACCAGTCCACAGGTCGACCGCTCCCGCCAGCTCAATGAACTGCCCGACCCGTTCATCGCGCTCGGTCTTGTGAAGGAGACGTCCGAGGGCATCGTGGTGCGTGGCGCCCGGATGCTGGCAACGCTGCCGATCTCCGACGAGATCCTCATCTTCCCGTCCACTGTGCTGAAGGTCGGCGACGAGATGAAGCCGTACGCGCTCGCCTTCGCCATCCCGAACAACACCCCGGGCCTCACGTTCCAGTGCCGCGAACCGCTCGACCTCGGCCGCAGCCACGTCGACCACCCGCTCGGTTCGCGCTTCGACGAGATGGACGCGATGGTCTACTTCGACGACGTCGTCGTGCCGTGGGACCGGGTGTTCCTCCGCAACGACATCGAGCTCGCCAACAATGCCTACGCGACGACGACGGCCGTTCTCCACATGGCGCACCAGGTGGTGAACCTCAAGGTCGCAAAGACCGAAGCGTTCCTCGGCGTGCTGCAGGCCATTGTCGACATGATCGGTAGCGGCGGCGCACAGCACGTGCAGGAGATGATCGCCGAGGTCATCGTGATGCTCGAGATCCTCAAGGGTCTGAAGGTGGCGAGCGAGGAGGGCGCCGCGATGAACGCGTATGGGGTGATGACCCCAGCCCGTGGTCCGCTCGATGCCGCCCGCAACTGGTACCCGGGTGTCTACAAGCGGCTCATCGAGATCATGCAGCTGATCGGGTCGAGCGGGCTCATCATGATCCCGACCGAGGCCGACCTACAAGGCCCGCGCGCTGCGCAGATCGCCAAGTACCTGCAAGGCGCGACCGGGTCGGCCGACGCGCGGGTTCGGCTGTTCCGGCTCGCCTGGGACATGAGCATCTCCGGCTTCGGCGGCCGACAGGCGCTCTACGAACGGTTCTTCTTCGGCGACCCGGTGCGCATGCGGCAGGCGCTGTATGCCATCTACGACCGAGCTCCGCTCGTCGAACGGGTCAGCGCGTTCGTTGCCGACGACGCGTGGCCGGGCGCTCGGTAGCGTCGCGAGATGGCAAGCGCGCAGATCTATCCGGCCCCGCTCACCGCCGAGCTCGTGGCGCTGCTGAGTGGGGTAGCCACGGCGACGCTCACTGCGCAGCTACAGCGTCGCGGCATCCGCAACGCGTTCTTCACCGGGCTTGCACCGATCAAGCCGGGGCAGCGCATGATCGGCACGGCCAAGACGCTGCGTTACGTCCCGATGCGCGAAGACCTCGTGCCGACCCTGCAGGCCGGCGTCAACGCGCAGCGCCGTGCGGTCGAGACGATCGAACCCGGCCAGGTGCTCGTGATCGAGGCCCGCAACAGCCCCGAGGCGGGGACCATCGGTGACGTGCTGTCCGTGCGAGCGCTCGCTCGCGGGGCGACGGGCATCATCACCGACGGGTGTGTGCGTGACAGCGCTGCGGTCGGACAGCTCGACATCCCCGTGTATCTGCAGACCACGCATGCGGCCACACTCAGCCGTGACCATCTTCCGCTCGACATCGACATCCCAATCGCCTGTGCCGGCGTGCTGGTGATGCCCGGCGACGTGATCGTCGGCGACGACGATGGCGCGATGGTCATCCCCGCCGCGCTGGTCGAGGAGGTCGCACGCGATGCCGCCGAGCAGGAATGCCGCGATGCCTGGTCGTTCGAACGGGTGCGGGCCGGAGACAGTACGGTCGGTGTGTTCCCCATCAGCGCCGAGCGAATGGCCGAGTACGAAGCGTGGAAGGTTGCACGCGGCTGAAACGGCTTCGGCACGCGGCTTCGGGGCGAACATTGTCGTCGAAAGCCGCTGTCAGCGGCTTTCAACCACAAAGTTCGGGCGGGCTCGCAGCCCACCGGTCGGCGCGGCCGCGAGCATCGGCTGGCGTTCAAAGGCGCGCACGAAATCGTCGACCGTTGTCGCCTCCGCCACGGCTCCAGTGTCGTCGAGCACTTCCCAGATGACCCCGTCCACCGCTTGCATGGAGAGCAGCACGATGGCGCCGTCCGGCCCGCCCTCCTCGATGTGCGTCGAATCACCGTCGTGGGTCACGAACGTTCCCGGCGGTCGTACCTGGTCGAGCGACCAGTCGTCGCCTGTCTTCGTATAGGTCCGGTGTTCACCGTCCACGACGAGCGTGTTGGTCGGACCGACGTGGCAGTGCGGAACGCAGCGGGCCAGCGGGTCGAGCTTGAAGAGGATGTCGACGTGCTGGCGCGGCTGGTTCACGTCGAGCACCCAGAAGCTGAGGCCGGCAGGACCTCGGAACGGCCGCCAGGTGATGTGTCGGTCGTCGAATCGGTAGTCGGTAGCCATAGGCACTGATGGTGCCCGATCGCGAGCCGGCCGCGCCAGCCCTACCGTCGCTGCGATGATCCACCCGTGACCGACCAGATCGACCTAGCCCGCCATATCCGGCCCGGAGACACGATCTTCGTCGGGCAGGGCACCGCGGAACCGCGTGCCCTGGTCGAAGCGCTCATCGAACAGCGGCACGCATTGGGCCCCGTGCGGGTGTTCGTCGGTGCGTCCTATACCGGTCTGTTCCGACCGGAACATGTCGATTCACTGGCCTTCGTGGGCTGGGGCGCAGTCGGTGGGACCGCCTCGCTGGTGGCCGCAGGCGTGCTCGAACTGCTGCCGATTCATCTCGGGGAGCTGCCACGGCTGATCACCTCCGGACGGCTTCGTGTCGACGTGGTGATGGCTCAGATGAGTCCTCCCGATCACGATGGCAATCATTCCCTCGGGCTCGTCGCGGACTGCCAGCAGCTCGCGATCGGCGCGGCCCGGGTGACACTGGCCGAGATCAACCCGCATGTGCCGTTCACGTCCGGCGACACGCTCGTCCGTACCGGTCAGGTGACGGCGAGCGTGGACGACGATCGCGCCCTCATCGAGGTCGTCCGACGCGTCCCGACCGACCAGGATCTCGCGATCGCCGATCACGTCGCATCGCTGATCCCCGACGGGGCGACCCTCCAGATCGGCGTCGGTGCCACGCCCGATGCCGTGCTTGCGCGGCTCCGCCATGCAACCGACCTCGGCGTGCACTCGGGTCTCTTGACCGACGCGATGTTCGAGCTGATCGAGGCCGGCGTCGTCACCAACGCCCGCAAGGAGATCGACACGGGCGTCTCGGTAACCGGCGCGCTGTTCGGTACTACGCCGCTCTACCGGTGGGCCGATCGCAATCCGTCGTTGCGGATGCGGTCCCTCGCCTACACGCACGACCCTCGCGTGCTGGCTGCCTTCGACTCGCTGTTCGCCGTCAATTCGGCCATCGAGGTCGATCTCAGCGGCCAGATCAATGCCGAGGTCGCCGCGGGCCGGTACGTGGGAACGGTGGGTGGACAGGGCTACTTCGCCCGGGCTGCGACCACATCTGCGCACGGACGCTCGATCGTCGCCCTCCCGTCGGTTGCCCGAGGTGGCTCCGTGTCGCGCATCGTCGCCACGCTCGGCGATGGGATCGTGACGACGGCTCGGGCCGATGCGGACGTCGTGGTGACCGAGCATGGTGTGGCCGACCTTCGGGGCGCGTCGCTGGCGGAGCGATGCACTCGGCTCATCGCGATCGCCGATCCCCGCCATCGCGAGGACCTCGAACGCCACGCGCACATCATGCGCACGGCGGGCTGAGAGCGCCTCAGCGGATGGCCAGTGCGTTGCCGGGCGAGCCCAGCCCGCCGGGCACATGCAGCGGTGCCGCAACGAAGAAGAAGGTCCATCGGCCGTCGGCGCGGCAACGTTCGGCCAGGGTCTCGAAATCGAACATCTCGCCGAGGGCCATGCCGAGCGTGGGCAGCAGCCGGCGGTGGAGCGAGCCGACGGCCGGGTTGCCGGGCACGACCTCGACGGCGGGGTTGTCGCAACACAGGGCGGCGGGGTGGGCGTTCCAGAGGAACCTCGCCATGTCCTCCCCGGCAGAGAGGCCGGCAAAGGTCGGTTCCAGGGCATAGGCCGTGCGCTCGTCGGTGTCGAGACGCAGGTACGCGCCGACCCAACCAGTACGTATGCAGACGATGTCCCCGATCTCGAGGTCGACCTTCTGCCAGGTCAGCGTTGCCTCGATGTCGGCCACCGTGAGGGCGACGGGATCGAGCGGATCGAACCCATCACCGGTGTGCTGGCGCCATCCGGCGATGTCGACGAGCACGCCGCGTCCGGCTATGCCGTGCTTGGCCCAGTGGTGGATTCCGAGATCATTCGGACCGTCCATCGGATTCTGGGTGCGACCACCCCAGTAGCCGTGCTCGCGGCAGCGCACGTGGTTGAGTGCGTCCCATTGCGTCGATCCCTGGGGGTGGAACCTGTCGAGGCGATCGTCCATCTCGTTGCGGTTGAGCGCGAACACGCTGTGGCGGTACGTCTCGCGCCCGAACAGCGCCGGGTTGGGCAGATCGAGGGGGAGGTCCAACGACAGCATCTCGCCAGTCGTGACCGACGCGGCGGCGCGGGCGACGCGTTCGGGGGTGACGAGGTTGATCGAGCCGAGCACATCGTCGCGTCCGAACACGTCCCATGCATGGCGCAGGCCGAGGCCGGGGATCTCGGGGAGGTCGTCGAAATCCGGAAGCGGTGCAGCATTCGTCATGGGTTCACAGTCCTCGAGCGCAACGCGATTCTCCGAGACGCAGCGAACGTATGCACCGGCCACATGTCCTGATCCTCACCCCATGCCGTATGGCCATCAAGGTCCCAGCGCACGAGGCTATTGATGTCGATGAACGTGTGACGGTTGACGATGATCCGACTCACGGGCGTACCTACAGCCCGCATCCGCCGACCATCGGCGTCGGTCGCCTCGATCGTGAGCGACGTGATCCAGCCGTGGTCCGGGTCGCGCGCCACGAGGCGTTCACCGTCCACGAGGCGCACCGTGCGTCCGTCACGGCGCAGGAACCCGTATGCGACCGGGTCGCGGTCGCCCTGGGTGTTGGTGACGGCGAGGAACGCATGCTCGCCGTCGGCCGCACCCGTGACGTAGGCCGCTTGACGCGGGCGGTGCTCAGGCCGCGGGCCCCAGGTGCGGTCGCGCATGGCGATACAGTCGATCTGGATCGCTTCCCCATGGAGGACGACCTCGCCGGTGACGCGTCCGAACTGGTCGAAGTGATGGGCGGAGCCGAACGTGGACCCGACGGCGGTGAGCGGTTCGGGGGCCATGACACCGTCGAAGCGGAGATCGACCCGAAGCCTGTCGCCGTCGTCGAAGCCGAGCGCATACGACATCGTCGGCTCGATGACGCGTATCGACACTCCGGTTGGGAGGGTGATGTTTCGTAGGTCCGCGCCGCTCGGCAGGTGCAGCGCCGAGTAGTTCGCGCAGAACGGAACCTCCCACGGCAGATGCGCGTCGCCGTCCCAGACCCAGATCCCACCGGCAACGGTGCCGATGTTCGGCCGCACCATCGTGTACAGCCAGCCCCCGAGGTTCCGCCCTGGATGATGGAAGGAGAACCACGACGTCTCCGTCTCCCACCACCGGTCGCTCATCACGCCGAAGTGGAACCCGTCGTCGTCCGCACCGAACACCGGTGCATTGGCGGCGTCGAGGCTGCGATCGGGTTCAGTAGCCGAGGTCACGCGCAGCCCTTTCCAGAACGACGGGTATCGACCATGCCGTGCGGGCGAGGCGCAGGTCGCGGTTGCGGCCGGTGGCGAACAGACCTGTCGCGCTCATCCAGAACGCAGCCGAGCGCATGGCGTAGAGCAGCTGGTAGTAACGGCAGACGTCGTCGTCGATCTCGTAGCCGGTGCCCGCTTCGTAGCGCCGGTAGAAGTCGGTGCGGTCGACGAGGTTGGAGAGCAGCTCCGTGCCTTCCCGATTGAGGTCCGAGAGGACGTAGGCGACGTCGTACATCGGGTCGCCGATGACCTGCGTCTCCCAGTCCAGCACAGCCGAGACCCGGTCGTCGTGGATGAGGAGGTTGCCCGTGCGATAGGCGCCGTGCACGAGTGCAAGGCGTTCCGTCCGCGGCGCGTTTGCTTCGAGCCAGCACAGGAGGTCGATGAGCACCGGGTCGGGCGCGTGCTCGGATGCATCGATCAGGCCGCGCCACTTCGCGATCTCGCGACGCGCGAACGAATCACCGGGGCCGGGCACGCCGAGGAAGTCGAGCCCGGCGGCGCGCCAGTCGAGCGTGTGCAGCGCGATGAGCGCATCGGTGAAGCTGTCGGGCAGAACACCGCGTCCGGCCGCGTCGGCGTAGAACTGGCGACCGTCGCGGCCCCAAGGGTTCGGGCATGTGCCGGGGAGCTTCTCCATCACGATGAACGGCGCGCCCAGGACGTCGGTGTCGTTCTCGAAGTAGAACGGGCGCGGCGTCGGCACGGCGGTCGACTCCAACGCCTGGAGCACTCGATATTGGACCCCGAGGTCGGACATCTCGCGGAGCAGCGCGTTGCCGGGGTCACGCCGAAGGCAGTATCCCTGCGATCGCACCTCGTCACCGTCGGTCCAGGTTCCGTCGAACAGCCATGTCTCGTGCGACCAGCCGACGGCGATGCGTTCGACCGCGCTCAGGCGGAGATCGGCGGCGCCGAGCCGCTCCCCGATGTAGCGCCGAATCTTTTCGTCCATCGGCTGATCGCCGCGCGACGTGGGATTCGAAGACGTGTCGCTGCTCACGACGCGAACTCGAGCTGTCGGTCGAGGCGGGCCCGAAGGGTGGTGCGCAGGCGGCCGAGCAGCGCGTCGAACGTGTCGTTGCCGAGCGCGTTGCGGTCGGCGTACAGCGCCTCGACGACGGCGCAGAGCTCAGCGTCGCCCCCCGCTCGTACCCCAGCGATGGCGTCGCGCGACCTGTCGGCTCCGGACGGCGGGAACGCGTGCTTCATCTGCGCTTCCAGGTCGTCCGCGAGGGCGGTCCGGTCCGCATGTCCGGCTTGCGTGTGTGCGTCTGCGAGGCGGAGTTGGCGGGCCATCTTCTCGAGGATCACCGAGGCCATGAAGGCTTGGGTGCGAGCGAAGGAATCGCCCACCGCCGGCCCGATCTCGCTCCGGAGGGTGGTAGCTATGCGCTCCAGCAACTCGTCGGGTTGCATCACGATTCGACCCGCAACGACATGAGGGCGACCCTACCGCAGAGGTCGTACGATCGTCCCTTCCGACGCGAAGGGGACTGCAATGCCGTATCAGGTGAGGAGCCAGGACTGGCTTGCGCGTCATGCCCGCAGTCAGCCGCGGACGATTGCGCTTCTCGATCTCGGCAGCGGTCGCGAGTTCACCTACGCGATGTTGAACGACCGGGCCGAGCGGCTTGCCGCCGTGCTCGGCGAGACGTTTGGAATCGTGGCCGGGGATCGCCTTGCCATCCTCAGCGAGAACACGTCGAACATCTTCGAGGTGCAGTTCGCCTGCTGGAAGCTCGGCGCGGCCTATGTGCCGCTGAACTGGCGGCTCGCACGTCCCGAACTGGAGTTCATCGTGCGTGACTGCACGCCGAAGCTGCTGTTCCACGACGCCGTTCGCGAGGGCGTGGCCGCGGCGCTTGCCGGCTCGTGCGACATTGCGTCGCGCATCTGCTGGCACGGAGCGCCGGCCGGCACGCCGACCGCACCGACGACCGGGACAGCCGATGTGGCGGATTACGAGCACCTGTTGGCGGGTGCCTCATCCTTCGGGTCCGGAATGCGCCGGGCGGTCGAGAACACCCATGAGACGCTCGCCTGCGTGATGTACACATCAGGCACCACCGGTCACCCGAAAGGCGCGATGATCACGCACGGCGGCATGGTGTGGAACCTGCTCAGTGCGACTGCGCCATTTGCGTTCCGCACGGGCATGGTGAACCTGACGATCCTCCCGCAGTTCCACATCGGCGGCATCAATGCCTTCGCCAATCCGGCGTTCCACTACGGCGGCACGAACATCCTTATGCGCGCATTCGATCCGGCCGGCACGCTCGACGTGCTCGCGGATCATCGCTACGGCGTCACGCACTTCCTTGCTGTCCCCTCGAACTACCTCTTCATGAGTCAGCACCCGCGGTTCGAAACGGCGACGTTTCCCACGCTCGTCACCGCCGGCATCGGCGGCGCGCCCACACCTATGGCGCTGCTCGAGACCTGGGCGGCGAAGGGCGTCGTGCTCCAGCAGGGCTATGGCATGACGGAGAGCGCGGCCACGATCTCCGCGCAGTCGAAGGCCGACGCCGTGCGCAAGGTCGGCTCGATCGGCACGCCACTGCTCCACCTCGAACACCGCATCGTCGACGAGAACGGCACCGATGTCGCCCCGGGCACCGTCGGCGAACTATGGGTTAGGGCCCCGAACATCAGCCCTGGCTACTGGAATCGGCCCGACGCGAACGCCGACAGCTTCACCGGCGACTGGTTCCACACGGGCGATGCCATCCGCGAGGACGAAGAGGGAGCCCTGTACATCCTCGACCGCTGGAAGGACATGTACATCTCGGGCGGCGAGAACGTGTACCCAGCTGAAGTCGAGAACGTCCTCTACGCAATCGACGGCGTGGCCGAAGCCGCCGTGATCGGCGTCGCCGATGCGCGTTGGGGCGAAGTGGGCAAGGCCGTCATCGTGCTGAAGACTGGTGCGGTGCTCCAGGAGGCCGAGGTCATCCGGTTCTGCGGAGAACAGCTCGCGAAGTTCAAGGTGCCGAAGACGGTCGACTTCGTCCAAGAGCTGCCCCACAACGCCACCGGCAAGATCCTCAAACGGGAGATCCGTGCCAACCTCGAGAAGACGCCGACGTGTTCATAAGGAACTGTTGGTACGTCGTGGCCTGGGATCACGAGATCGGCGAGGATGCGCTTTTCAGCCGCATCATCCTGGGCGAGCCGATCCTGATCTACCGCACGGCTGACGGTGGCCTCACCGCGATGGAGGACCGCTGCGTCCACCGGCTCGCGCCGCTGTCAGTGGGACGCAGAGAGGGCGACTTCGTGCGCTGCGGTTACCACGGGCTGAAGTTCGACGCGGCCGGCCGGTGCGTGGAGGTCCCCGGCGCTGAGCACGTGCCGTCGAAGGCGCGCGTCAACACGTACCCGATCATCGTGAAGAACACCTGGGTGTTCGTGTGGATGGGCGATCCGGATAAGGCCGACGCGGCGCTGCTCCCCGACAACTTCTCGTGCGACCACCCCGAGTGGCGCAACAAGCCCGGGTACATGCACTACGACACCAACTATCTGCTTATCTGCGACAACCTGCTCGACTTCTCGCACCTGAGCTACGTCCACGAGAACACGCTGGGCGGCAGTCCGGCGATCGCCCAGTCACGCGCCGACATCGAAGCGATTCCTCGCGGCCTCCGCGTGACACGACGAGTACCGAACGTGCCGCCGCCCCCGTTCTACAAGCGCTTCCGGGACTTCGACACCAACATCGACCGCTGGTTCATCTACGACTTCGTCCTGCCCGGAACGCTGCTCATGCACTCCGGCGGCCGGCCCGTCGCCGATGCCGAAGGCGACATGACCGACGCCGTGCAGCTGCACAGCTGCCAGACGCTCACCCCGGAGACGGAGCACAGCACGCACTACTTCTTCCAGCAGTCGCATCGTGCCGGTGAAGGTGACGACCGCATCGTCCAGTCGATCTACGACACGCTCGTCGCCGCCTTCAATGAGGACCGCGACATCATCTCGGCCCAGGCCCGCACCCTCGCAATGAGCGCAGGGTCGACGATGCTGGCCATGCCGATGGACGCAGCGCTGAACCAGTTCCGCCGGCTCGTCGATGCCGCGCTCGCGGCTGAACAGTCCTGAACATCAGGGCCGGCCGCGATCGTTCAGCACCAGCAGACCGTTGTGGGTGTTCGAGGTCGGCAGATGGGTGGATCGGTAGACCTCGTCGACGTCCGCCGACAGCGCGCCGCGCATCACGAGCCACATCACCATCTCGATGCCTTCGGCGCTGGCCTCACGCAGGTACTCGATGTGGGGGATGCGGGCCGCAGCTTCCGGGTCGGCGACGAGGCGGTCGAGGAACGCTGCGTCCCACGCCGTGTTGATGAGCCCGGCCCGCTGACCGGAGGGTCAGCCCCGGTGCGAGTTTTACTGCCACCTCTGCGCCAAGCGTGTCAGGTGGGTTCGAGAAGCCGAACGACTTTGCAGACAGCATCCCGTCCAACCCCCGTTGCTTGTTCGGCTACTGCACGAGCCGCAGTGTGTTCGATACGACGTGGAAAGGGCAGTTGCTAACCGGAACGGACACGCTGGCAAATGGAACGCTGACCAGACGTCAGACTCGTACAAATGTCTACGCCGGCGTACCTGTCGTAGGAGTTTGCGATCTAGACAACTGCGACGGGCATCCAAATCCACTATTGCCTCTTCATCTGACCGGGTCATTGACAGACGAGAAATTCAGAATCGACGTATCCGGGAAATCCATGACGATCAATATCGTGAATACAGTAGGTACGCAAATCTCGGCCTATCCAGTCTTTGTCAACACTACCCGATACCTGTTACCTACTGGAGTCTGGATCGACGATCCAATGTCGGTTTATGATTCAAGACGAGCGTTCAAGTGAGACGCTTTGGTCCACTGGTTGTTGCCGGCATGTCAGCGGTAGTAGGTCTGATCGGTTGTAGCCATCCTTCGACATCTCTCGCCAACAGCCTGGATCTTTTGCGCGAGTCGCTTCCGACTCAACTTCAGACGCCAGAGTTCCGATGGACTTTGAATTCGATGCGAATGCAAAGCGCAACGCGCGCCTGTTTCGGCATAAGGGTATTTGAAGAGACTGGGAGCCAACTTTCGCCGTCGACGCGGTCCAGGCCGTGTCCCGAGATTGTTAGAACACACATTGGACGTCTGCAAGATATACCTGACGAGATTGCCACGGTGCAGGTGGCGGGATCCTTTTCGAAGCTATACATCAATCCGTCAAGGAAAAAGATTCGAGTCATCGGCAACCTCAAACTAACTGCAAAGGGCTATTTCTTTGCGCTGGATGGCATACCGAGTGGACGAACAGTTGGCTTCCAAGTGGACAAGTATCGATGCTACATCGATCCCAACTTTGGCACGGACGCAGGGTGCCAATAGCTGCTAGCCCAACCCCTCCCAACCGCGCGTCTCGGGATCGAAACGCCAGAAGGCCCGCAGCAATCGAACTGTCACTCGCAACGATCTGGCCGCTCCAATCGAAGTTCGACACGTTGCTTGCCCCAGCGGTTTCTACACCTCCGACACGACTGCGCAGGTGCGAAATAGGTACGAGACCATAGTGTCCCGTGACGCCCGATAAAGGCCCGGTACTCCCGAAGCTGTCCCTACCCGCAAAGTAGCAAGTCACTTCGGTGATTTCGTGGCCGGGCGGTCTTCTGAGGTGGTGGAGGCGGTTGGGCGAGGTGTCGGTAGAGGGTTGCTCGGCTGACGCCTACGACCTCGGCGATCGCTTCCATGGTGTGTTGTCGGCTGTGTGCAGCTGTCGGGCGACGGCGAGCTTGTCGGGGGTGAGTGCTGGTGGTCGGCCGCCGACTCGTCCTCGGGCTCGTGCGGCGGTGAGGCCGGCCATGGTGCGGTCTCGGATGAGGTCGCGTTCGAACTCGGCCTGCCGTTAAGGAAGGCGCGTTTTGGGGTCAGGTGGCGGTGGACCAGGGGTGTGGGCTGGTTCTACGCTCGGGCGATTCTTCTGATCGGGGGTCGGGTGCGTCAGCGTTGGGATGTCGAGGAGCTGGTCGAGTCGTGGACGCTGGACGCGGCCGATGATGGGTTGGTGCGGAACAAGACCGGCGCGACGCGGCTCGGGTTCGCGTTGTGTCCGAAGTTCTTCGAGTTGGAGGGCCGGTTTCCTGGTTCGGCTGAGGAGATCCCGGTCGAGGTTGTTGATTTCGTCGCCCGTCAGGTCGGCGTGTCCTTCGGCGTGTTGG
>JAYUDQ010000212.1:0-6066 GCA_043739745.1 Acidimicrobiia bacterium
GCGGCGGCGACGATCCCGCAGCCGCCGGCCAGCGCGTACCCGTGCGGGGCGCAGATCACCGGCTTCGCCATCGAGCGGATCACTGTCATCAGCGTGACCCAGCCCTTCCCGCCGTCGTGGAACGTGAAGGCCGACGA
Source organism: Acidimicrobiia bacterium (assembly GCA_043739745.1). Classification (GTDB taxonomy): domain Bacteria; phylum Actinomycetota; class Acidimicrobiia; order Acidimicrobiales; family JANYDT01; genus JAYUDQ01. The sequence continues at coordinate 138 of JAYUDQ010000212.1, forward strand.
TCCAGTGGCCGACTGGAACTCCTTCAGGTCGCCGCCCGAGCAGAACCCCGAGCCTTCACCCCGAAGGAGGATGGCTCCGACCGAGGCATCCGCATCGAGGTCGGCCAGGTGGCCGTTCAGCTCGATGACGGCGGCATAGTCGAGCGGGTTGCGTCTGTCGGCGCGATCGAGGACAACCTCGGCCACACCGCCGCGTCGCTCGATGCGGAAGGCCGGAGCGGCGGTCACGAATAGCTTATTTGGGTGTGAGAACGGTGCTCGAACCAAGCCATGGGTCATACACTGCGGCCGATTTGAGTCCGACCTTGGCAGCTTCTACCCCCACGAACTTCTGCCATAGATCGGCAAGCGTGAGGTCCGTTGCCTTGAATTGCAGGAATTGGGTGACGAACGACCACATCTTGAAGTCGCCCTGCGGCATCCAGAATGTGTTGTGGGCCACGAAGATCGGGGGAGAATTGAGGAGTGACAGGCCAGCGTTCTGCTTCAGGGCGTCGGCGACACCGAACTCGCCGATGAACACCGCTTCGGACCTGCCCGTGGCTACGTCCTGCACCGTTGCCGCCTGATCGGCCAGTTCCTTGAGCTTCGCCTTCGGGAAGTTCAGCTTTGCCGCAGCGGCCTGCGACGAGCCGGCGAGCACCGCAATCGTGAGGCCTGCATCGTTCAGTGCTGACGCCGTCTTGACCGTCGACCCCTTTTTGAGGATGACGTAGCTGCCTTCGAGGAATGCCGGCGCACCGGCGAAGGCCGCCTTCAGACCACGGGACGGAAGGTTCGTGACGGGGATGCCGCCCATGTCGAAGCGGCCTGCGAGCTGCGCCGCGAACAGCTCACCGAACGGGATCTCGACGTACTCGATCGTCGCGCCGAGCTCCTTCATCATCAGCTTGAGCACTTCGATGGAGTAGCCGGTGGGCTCGTTGGTCTTTGCATCGCGGAACTGCAGCGGGGCAAATCCAAGGTCGACGCCGACCTTCACCTTCTTGCTCTTCTGGATGCGGTCGAGCAGCGAGTCCGTACCCGCAGCGGTTGCCGCGGCGGCCGCCGCAGGGCCGCCGGTGGCGATGCCGGCGGTGGCTACGGCGGCGACACCGGCAGATGCCAGGAGGCCGTTCCGGAGGAACGATCGGCGGCCGAGCCGCTGTTTGCCGGAGGGACCGGAGGGGCCAGAGGGATCGGCGGCGTCGGCGTGGTCGATCTGCATGTCCATTGGCAAGACCCTTTGCTCGGTGGTGGTGGCTCGGTGGTGGTGGCCCGGTACGAGGACCGTACGCGAACGGTCGTTCGTTCGTCAAGCGAAACCTGGGACCGGGACCGTGATCGAACTTTGTGGTCGAGTGCCGCTCACACCGGCATTCGACGACAAAGTTCGCGGCTGCGCTCCCGCGAGGTGCGCGCCACGCGGCCCAACGCACCACAGCTCAGCCGAGTCGGACGAGAAGATCGCCCGGAGCGACGAGCGCGCCGGCTGCGACCGGCACCTCGGCGACAGTTCCCGCCCGGTCGGCGACGAGCGGATTCTCCATCTTCATCGCCTCGAGGACGACCATCGTCTGACCGACCTCAACCGCATCGCCTACGGCAACGAGGACCTTCACGACCGTGCCCTGCATCGGTGCGACGAGCCGACCCGTGGCCCGAACGGCTGTACGGACGGCGTTGCTGGTGCGGATCGGGGGGCGGCCCGGAGCCGACGCAACGCCGGTGATCGCCGCTATCGTTGGACCGTCACTCAGTAGGGGAACGTAGTAACGGCGACCGCCGACCTCGACCTCACGACGGGACGCGCCAGTCGAGACAGAGACCGCATCGGCGATGGATTCCTCAGAGCCGGCAGGCAACCCGGGCTCACCTGCCGAGGCGAACGTGAGGCGCTCTTCCACCCATCGCGTCGCATGCCGCGCGGCGGCGAAGTCGGGGTGACCGACGATGAGTGCTGCCGCTCCGGCCGTGGTGGCGACACCCTCGACCACCAGCTCGCTGAGGGCCCGTTGCATGCGTTCGCGGGCTGCGTCGCGATCGGGAGCCCAGACGATGAGCTTCCCCACGAGGTTGTCATAGAACGGCGAAACGGCATCGCCTGCCTCGTAGCCGCCATCCCACCGCACGCCGGGCCCGCTCGGCGCTCGAAGTGCGGAGATGCGCCCGGGTGAGGGCAGGAATCTTCCGTCGGTCGGGTCTTCCGCATTCACGCGGACTTCGATCGAGTGGCCTGTGGCTGCAGGCGCAACGCCCCCGAACGACAGCGGCAGCCCGGCCGCGACGCGCAGCTGCTCGGCCACAAGGTCGAGCCCGGTGACCATCTCCGTAACAGGGTGTTCAACCTGCAGGCGGGCGTTCATCTCGAGGAAGAAGAACTCGCCATCCTGGTAGATCAGCTCGACCGTCCCTGCGTTGCGGTACCCGACCTCGCGGCACACACGTACCGAGGCGTCGAGCATCGCGGCCCGTACGGATGCGGCGAGATCCGGTGCGGGCGCTTCTTCGACGAGCTTCTGATGGCGCCGCTGCACCGAGCAGTCGCGCTCACCGATGGCGACAACGTTGCCGTGCGCATCCGCCATCACCTGTACCTCCACGTGGCGGGGCCAGGTGAGGTAGCGCTCGACGTAGCACTCGTCGTTGCCGAACGATGCCTTGGCTTCGCGCCGCGCCGCGTCGAGCATCTCGTCCGCCTCTGCCGGCGAGTGCACGACCTTCATGCCCCGGCCGCCCCCGCCGAAGCTGGCCTTCACCGCAACCGGGTAGCCGATGCCAGGCTGCTCGGCGAAGGCACGCACGTCGTCGCCGGTGACGACCGGTCGATCGGTGCCCGGAACGACGGGAACGCCGGCCCGCCGTGCCACAGCGCGTGCGGAGAGCTTGTCGCCCATGGCCGCAATCGCCGCCGGAGGGGGCCCGATCCATACGGCACCGGCCGTTTCCACGGCGGTTGCCGCTTCTGCCTGCTCCGACAGGAACCCGTAGCCGGGATGCACCGCTGCGGCCCCGCTGGTGCGGACCGCGTCGACGATCGCGTCGATGCGCAGGTAGCTCTCGGCCGCCGAGCGACCGCCGATCGAGATGACCTCGTCGGCCATACGGACGTGCAGTGCACCGGTGTCTGCGTCCGACGCGAGGACGGCGGTGGCAATGCCGAGCTCGCGGCATGTGCGGATGATGCGAACCGCGATCTCGCCCCGATTGGCGATGAGAACCTTCTCGAAGAGTGGCATACGATCGCAATGTATCGCTGATCAATGCTGCATGTCATCGCCGAGATCGATGGAATTCTGTTGATCAACCGATCGACAAGGCGCGCAAACAAGTAGAAGGAGCTCATATGATCGTACGCTTTGCGGACCAGACCCCCATTGTCGAGGATGGACATCCACTCGTCATGTATCGACTTGTCGATCGCGTCCGCCACATCGACGGCCTTTCCGTCACTTGGGTGCAGCTGTGGGGCGAGCACTCGCGGATGCGCACCTCGGCGAGCGAGCGCGTCTATGTCGTGATCGCCGGAAGGGGCACGTTCCAGGTCGGCGACGATGCCGCTGAGACGGTCGGGCCGGGCGACGTCGTGCTGGTCCCGCGTGATGTCGGCTACCAGTTCGCTGGGAACTTCACGTACCTCGTGCTCAACGCGCCGGCATTCGCCGATGGGGACGACATCATCGAGCCCCGCCGCTGACGCCGCTGGGCGCGGGAGCCACCGTGCTTGTTCGGGAAGCCCGTCAGGTAAGAGCGTCCAACGCGCGCTCGATGCGCTGTTCGCTGATCGGCCCCGCCGTGCCGAGGCCCTGGGCGAACACGCTGACGCGTAGCTCCTCGACCAGCCAGCGCACATCGAGCAGTTCGCGCATCCGGCTCGGTGGGCACGTCAGCAGCAGGTCGTCGATCTCGTCCTGCAGCCGCCGGATGGGCGCCAGGCGCTTGCGGTCGCGCACTGCGTCACCCGCCAGCTTGTCGATCCGCACGCCGATGCCCTCGACGTACCGAGCCACGTCGGGCAGGCGATCGGCACCCGACGCGGCGACGAAGCCAGGGTGGACGAGCCATCGCAGCTGCCGGCGCATGTCGTCGGCCGATGGCTGGAGTGCCTCCGCCCGGAGATCGTCGATCCGTGTTGCCACCGACCCTGCCAGGGCGATCGCCCGTGCAGCCGACGAGACGACTGCAGAGGCGGCGTCGAACACATCGGCCCGAACGAGATCGCGGAGCGCGCCAAACCCGGCTTCATCCCAACGTGGACCGCCTTGGGCGCGTAGGAGCTGGTCGTATGTGCACAGAAGGCTTTCGTCGAGAAGGGCGTCGACCCCACCCATGCCCGATCCGGCCAGTGCAAGCCGGGCGTGGTTGGAAATGAGCCGTTCGAGCTGCTTGCGGGGCACGGCAACGGTGAGCGCGAGCAACCGCCGAGTGCCCTTCCACATCGCCGCGGCCTGCTCACCGGGAGAGGCGAAGATGCGCACCGAGACGCTGTCGCCCTCGTCGACGAGTGCGGGATAGCCGACGACGGTGTGCCCGGCCGTGACCGCCTCGACCCGTTTGGGCAGTGCGCCGAGCGTCCAGGTCTGCAGCCCCGTCTGCTCGAGCGACGGTGCCTCAGTGGCCCCGGCACGGGCCACCGCGGTCGCGATCGCCAACCGCGTCTGACCCGAGAACCGTTCGACCAGTGGACCGAGGTCTTTCCCTGTGGCCAGTGGTCGGCCGCGCTCGTCGTCGACCGAGAACGTGATGCGGACGTCGTCAGGCACCCGGGCCATCTCGAAATCGTCCGGTCCGAGGATGATGTCGACATACCCACCGCTCGCCGATCGGATCGAGCCGGTCAGCTGGCGGGCGAGCAGCTCGACGAGCCGCCCATCCGCCGGAGCGTGCGCAGCCAGGAATGACGAGGCGTGCTCGTGGATCGGCACGAGATGACGGCGTGTCGATTTCGGAAGCGCGCGTATCAATGCTTCGACGAGGTCCTGCCGGCGGCCAGGGATCTGCCAGTCGAACCCCTGGTCGCCCACCCGGTTCAGTACCGGTAGCGGGATGTGCACGGTGACGCCGTCGCCGGCCTGGTTCGGCTCGTAGCGATAGGAGAGCTCGTAACGGCCGCTGCCCTGCACCCACTCCGCAGGGAAGTCCTCCGGTCGGATAGGGCCGTTCGACGAATCGATCAGCTCCTCGGTCGTGAGGCTCAGCAGCCGTGGAGTTGAGCGCGAGGCCTTCTTCCACCACTGGTCGAAGTGGCGGGCCGAGACGACTTCGGACGGTAGGCGCGCATCGAACAGGTCGAAGAGCGCTTCCTCGCCGATGAGCACGTCACGGCGCCGAGCCCGGTCCTCGAGCGCCCGGACCTCTTCCATGCGCCGGACGTTCTCGTGGAAGAACGCGTGGCTCGTCGTCCATTCGCGTCCGACAAGCGCATGCTGGATGAAGAGCTCGCGCGCGGCGGCCGGGTCGACGCTCGCATAGTCAACGGTACGTGCACCTACGATTGGGATTCCATACAGAATGACCCGTTCGGTGGCCACAGCGGCACCGCGCTTCTCATCCCAACGGGGGTCGGAGTACGAGCGCTTGATCAGATGTTCAGCGAGCTTCTCGACCCACGCCGGCTCGATGCGGGCCGTCACCCGTGCCCACAGCCGATTCGTCTCGACCAGCTCGGCCGCCATCACCCACGACGGTGGCTTCCGGGCCAGCACCGACCCGGGGGCGATCATGAACTTCGCGTTCCGTGCCCCCGTGAACTCGCGCTCGGACGTGGTGCGCATGCCGATGTGCGACAACAGCCCTGCGAGAAGCGAGAGGTGGATCCGATCGGGCTGGGCTACTTCGGTATGCGTACGGATCTTCAGTGTGCTCACGACATCGCGGAGCTGCTTGTTGATGTCCTGCCACTCGCGTATGCGGAGGTAGTTCAGGTAGTCGGCCTTGCACATGCGCCGGA
>JAYUDQ010000213.1:0-6063 GCA_043739745.1 Acidimicrobiia bacterium
GCCGAACCTTTCGAGGTCGTGCGCAAGACGGTCGAGGCCGATCTCGGCGCGCCCCTCGAAGCCGTGTTCGCACGCTTCGAACGCACGCCCATTGCCGCGGCCTCGATCGCGCAGGTCCATGCCGCCCGTCTCCATACCGGCGAGGAGGTCGTCGTCAAGGTGCAGCGGCCATCGGTTGCACGGCTGGTCACGAAGGACCTGCAGGCGATGAGCTGGTTCGCGCCGCACCTCATCGGTCGTATCCCGATCGCCGCACTGGCCAACCCACCGGCGCTGGTGGAGCTGTTCGCCGAGACGATCGTGGAGGAGCTCGACTTCCGACTCGAGGCGGACAACATGCTCGACATCGCCCAGGTGCTGGCGCTCACGAACCAGCGTCAGATGGTGGTTCCCCGGCCCCACCCGACCCTTGTCACCAAACGCGTGCTCGTGATGGAGCGGCTGTCGGGCTTCTCGTTCGACGATGCCGACGGCATGCGCGCCGCCGGCATCGACACCGAGGCGGTCGTGAAGGCCGGCATGATCGCGTTCCTGGAAGGCGCCATGCTCTACGGCGTCTTCCACGGGGACCTCCACGGCGGCAACCTCCTCGTCCTCCCCGATGGGCGAACTGCACTTCTCGACCACGGCATCACCGGCCGCCTCGACGAGGGGAAGCGGCAGGCGTTCCTCAAGTTGATGCTGGCCGGCACGACGAATGACGTGCGCATGCAGGTCCAGGCCCTGTGCGAGCTCGGTGCACTCCCCATCGACACCGACATCGATGCGGTGATCCGCGATCTCGATCTCGACGGGCCGGTACGGGACCCGACCAAGATGAGCCCCGACGAGCTGATCGGGCAGGTGCGCGACATCACGAAGGCGTTGCTCGGCTACGGCGCCCGCATGCCGAAGGAGCTGATGCTCTACGTCAAGGATCTGCTCTTCCTCGACGGCGCAATGGCCACACTCGCCCCCAACCTCGACCTGTTCGCCACGCTGACCGAGATCGCGATCTACTTCGCCACCGAGCATGCGCAGCGCATCGCCGACGACGTCGGCATCGACCTCACGCAGACGGAGATCGACATCAGCGCCATCAAGGCGTCGATGGGTGTCGAGGCGCACGTCGAAGGGCTGACGTACGCGCAGCTCCAGGAGCGGCGGGCGCTGATCTCGAAGCGCATGGACGGCCGCCAGGCGGATACGGCGAAGGCGCTCGGGCTCAGGCCACCGAAGCGGTTCGGCCGGCGCAAGCCCCGCTGACTCCGGCGACAACGCCATGGCCAAGGCGACGGGCCTGGGGGCCCGCCTGCCTGCCTGCCTCGGCTGATATCCGCCAGTCCACGCCTACCCGGACATGCATGCTGCTGGGGTGATCCCCGCACGATCCGCCCGCTCGGCACGCTCTGTCGACCTTGCATGCCTCGCCGTCGTCACGGTCTACGGCGTGAACTTCGTGGTGATGAAGCATGCCCTGCAACGCTTCGAAATCCCCACATTCAACGTCGTGCGATTCGCAATCATGGCTGCGATGGGCTGGGTGCTACTCGTCTTCAACCATCGCCGGCGGGGCCACGCATTGCTACCTGAACGCGAGGACCGGGCGCGAATCGCGTTTGCCGGTGGCGTCGGGTTCTTCGGCTTCCTCTACGGATTCACGATCGGTCTGCGCCACACGAGCGCATTCTCCTCGGCCCTCCTCACCGGCATGTCGTCACTGTTCGTTGCCGTGCTGTTATGGCTGACGAAGGCCGAGGACCTGACTCGGCGCCAGGTGCTGGCTCTCGTGCTGGCGTTTGCGGGTGCCGTCGTGTTTGTGTTCGGCCGCAATGCGGGGCACATCGAATTTCGCAATGGCGACTTCATCGCGCTGGGCGCGGCGTTCCTCTATGCCGCGTATCTCGTCATCAATCGACCGCTCACCTCGAAGTATCCAGCCACGTCGCTTACGACTTGGTCGCTCACCGTCGCGTTCGTCGTAGTGCTGATCGTCGGAGGGCCGTTCGTCGGCAACCAGGACTGGTCCCGGATCGATGCGGGTGCGTGGCTGTCGATGGCCTGGGCCGTGACGCTGCCGGTATTCATCTCGTGGTCGGTATGGGCATGGGCGAACGGCCAGGTCGGCGCGGCGAGACCCGCGCAGTTCCTCGTGCTCGTGCCGGTTGTGTCCGGGGCGACGGCATGGTGGGTGCTCGACGAGCAGGTTCGAATGCTCCAGGTGATCGGCGTCGCGATGGTGGTGACCGCTTTGCTGGCCGGGCGTGCCCGGGCGATCGCCCGCTGACTCGTCCCGTAGTTTTCGGACCGGTGCCTCGAAAATGCGGCCTCCACAAGCATCGCCAGGTTCGTGCCGATGTTGGGCACGGGGTCGGTACCGGACGCGTTGCGGATCAGGAACAGCGGTGTTCGTCGCACGCAGAGGGATGTCGTGTCGCACGCCGCGCCGATCAAGCCGCCGTGACCTGCGGGTGATTCCTCCTGCGTGCGACGATGGGTGCGACGGCGTTCGACCACCGCTCCGGCGGTTGCCAGAGCATCGCCAGGTTGCACGAGACACGTCGCCTGCGAGCAGTTACCCACGAACATTGGAAGGTCTGCCCGATCTGAGCGGGTGAACCTTCCAATGCTCGACGCCGTCTGGGTAGCGGCGGTCCCTCCCCACCATCAGGCCGAACGGATGGTGCTACTAGCGATTGACGAGGTTGGCGCGGCGCGAAGGCGCCCTCGCCATCGCCGGCGGTGGGCAACCGCGTTTCCGAGCCCCAGACTCTTGTCACATGCCAGTGTTTTTTTTACAGTTTGCTTGCTTCCCATGTATTGGAACGACAACGGAGGAACCATGAGCGTACGAGTGCTTTCGAGCGACCAGGGCAAGGCATCCATCACCAAGCTGCAAGCGATCGTGAACGGCGGTCTGGCCGAGCAGATCAATGCCCTCAAGGCGGAGGGGCAGATCCTGAGCGATCCGAACGTTTGGGACGGGATGCTGGCCGAGGATTTCCGGGCGAACACCTGGCCGACCACGGCCTCGACGCTCGATCAGACGGCGGAGGCGCTGGAGGAGCTGCGGACCCGGGTCCAGAGCATCAACACCGACATCATGTCGGCCGGGGGCAACGCCTACTGAACGTCAGGCCGTGCGCCCGCCGCACGCTGGCCGACCCGGTTTCGCTACCGGATAGACCAGCGGTCCGGGCGGGCATGGGCGTGAAAGTGGTCGGGGATCTGACGCATCTGCCGGTCCAGGAACCAGCGCCCGTCGACGCCGAAGCACTCGGTCGCGGCCCGGCCGAGTGCCGCGAGCATGTGGGCGAGGGTCGCGTCGTCGGGCTCGGTGCCGTGTGGCCGCCATACGACCATCGGCACGCTGCAGGACTCGCACTCGGCGACCCAGCAGATGTCGTCCGACGAGTACTGCCGCGTGAACGGCACGGCCTCGCACAGCTCGCAGACCGCATCCGGTGATCCCACGACCGTCACCGCGCTTGGCTGTGGCTACTCGAGGGCCCGCCGCAGTGAGAGCGACACGCGGCGCTTGTCCGGCTCGATGGCCAGGATCTGCGTCCACACACCCTCCCCCACCGCAACGACGTCGGCGGGGGTTTCGACCCGGAAGCGGCTCAGCTCCGAGATGTGCACAAGCCCTTCGAGCGGTTCGAAGCCCTCGCCCTCGATGGTGACGAAGGCACCGAATGCTGCCAGCCCGCTGACGGTGCCGAACACGAGGTCGCCGGCCTTGTGAACGGCCTGGAACTGCGTCCACGGATTGGCCAGCGCGGCCTTGCGGGAGAGGCTGATCTTGCCCTTGTCGGGTCGAACCTCGAGGATGACGACATCGATCTGGTCGCCGACCTTGACCACATCGCTGGCCTTGGCCACCTGCCGGTGGGCGAGCTCGGTGACGTGGACCAGGCCCTCGACACCGCCGAGGTCGACGAACGCCCCGAAGTCGGTGAGCGCCGACACGCGGCCCGTTCGACGATCGCCGACGTTGAGGTCGGCCATCAGCTGGGCCTTCGCCGCCCGACGCTCGACCTCGACCACGACGCGGCGGTTCACCACGATCTTCTCGGAACGGCGCTCGGCCGCGGCGACCTCGCCGCTGAGCTTCTCGCACTCGATCACCTTGACGGTGACGTCGGTGCCGATCAGCGCACGGCTGTTGCCCTTGCGCACGTCGACCAGCGACTCGGGAAGGAAGGCACGCATGCCGAGGTCGACGATCAGACCGCCCTTGGTTGCTTCCTTCACCCGACCGGTGATGGGCTCGCCTGACTCGAAAGCAGCCACGATGCGGGTCCAGGCGCGGGCGCGGGCGGCGCGCTTTGGCGAAATCACGTAGCGGCCGGTGCCCGCCTGGTGGCGGATGACCGAACCCTCGATCGCGGCCCCGACCTCCGGGTCGTCGCCGTCGATCTCGGCCCGCGGGATGACGGCAAGGGCACCGTCGCCCAGGTCCGCCTCGATGCCGTTGGCGCCGACTGCAGTGATCGTGCCGGGCACGATGTCGCCAGGCTGGTACTTGAACACCGGCTCCTCGACCGGAGTCGAATCGTCTGCAACGGGGGTGGCAGGCTCCGCAGCTGCGGTCGCATCCTCGGCGGAGGATTCCGGGCGGAGCGTCGGCATGTCGTGCTCGTGCTGCACGTCAGGCGTCGATTCAGACGTTTCGGGTTGTATCGCCGTTACCTCGGCTTCGGCGGCCGCGACCTCAGCAACCACCGCCTGTTCCGCGTCCTGCGTTGCCCGCTCGGGCGGGCCGGGTTCGACCGCTGGTTCCGACACAGGCATGGCTGCATCGACAGATTCCATTGCGTCCGTGGACGCGGTGACCGCATCCTCGGCGGGCGAGGGAGAGCCCTCGTCATTCACGTTCACCGGCTGGTCGTCCATTCCCCGCAAAGGTAGTGCAGGTCTCACGTCGGCTCGGGGCCGAGTGGCGCGACCCGTTCGACGCTCGGCGTCGGGACCTCGTCGGCATCGACCCGACGATGGTGGAGGTTTCACCAGGGCGGTGCACGCCGCGGCGAGGATCGATGCTGGCGGGGCGCGGTCGAGACCCGTCGGGCGAATTGGCATTCCAACGTCATGTCGACCAGAGCGACGAGACCGGCAGCGCGAAGATGCGCTCATCGAGGCGTTGGACTCGATCGCCGCAGTGGAGTACGACGCCACACACGAACGCGTCGCCAAGGCGACCGCGCAACGACCGCAAGCCCTTCGAGTCGCCCGCGCTGAGGTCGAACACGGCCTTGACCTCGATGCCGACGACCAAGCCGTTCGGCCGCTCCAGCACGATGTCCACCTTCGCCCCATCACGATCTCGCTAGTGGAACAGCGACGCTTCCGTTTCGACCATGTGAGCTGTCGAGCGACCTCACCGACAACGAACGATTCGAGCAATGCTCCGCTGAAGGTGGCGTCGGGCCGGCGCAGCGCGTCTGCATCGACGCCGCACAGTGCGGCGGCAAGCCCCGAGTCGGTGACGTGCAACTTCGGTCGTCGTACGGCCTTTGCGGTGAGGTTTCGAGACCACGCCGGAACGAGATGATGGAAATACACGGCTACAAGCATGGTGATGACACGTTTCGTCACGTCCGGGCTGGCGCCGATAACCCTGGACCGATCTCGGTGGCATCCCGCGTCGGCCAACGCGTTCCATCGTTGGGTGGCGCGATTCACCTTGAACGGTCATGTCCGCAAGGGACTCGATACCGCCAAACACCCGGTGACGAAATCTTCGGCGGTGGTCTGTTCGAGTTCGCTTGCGACAACGGCCAGAGATCCACAAAGAGCGCCCGGCCGGCCAACGACTCCGAGAGCCGCGGCTCAAAAGGAAAGCGAGTCGAGCCAGCGAGATTGAACTGCCCAGGTCGATTGTCGATGTCGACCACACCTTCTTACGGCAAGGATGAACGGGTTCCCGGCTCGCTGGACTTCATCGACGAACAACGGCCGCTGCGATTCACGGACCCCCCGCTGTCACGTCGAGCGGCCAACAGGGTCTTTGCGTCGTCGAGCGAGCTCCACGACCCGCCCAAGGACTCGTGGAGCATTCTCGGGATTGGTGGCTTTGCTACT
>JAYUDQ010000214.1:0-2271 GCA_043739745.1 Acidimicrobiia bacterium
TCGCGAGGCTGCTCGCGCTGCCTGGCGTCGGCGCCTATACGGCGAGGGCAATCCGTGTGTTCGCATACGAATTGGACGACGCAGTGGTCGACACGAACGTGGGCCGAATAGTCGCCCGGGCCATTGCGGGCCGGCGCCTCGGGTGGGCCGAGGCGCAAGCAACGGCTGATTTGCTCGTCCCGACGGGGGATGGATGGGCGTGGAACCAGGGAATGCTGGACCTCGGCGCGACGGTCTGCACCAAGCGGGTGCCGAAGTGCGCCATCTGCCCGGTCGCGTCTGTGTGCTCGTGGCGAAGCGGTGGCGGTCCCGATCCGGCGGAGTCGTCGGCCGGGGTGGGTGGCCGCCAGTCGCGCTTCGAAGGTTCCGACCGCCAGGGCCGAGGTCGGTTGGTCGACGCGCTGCGGATCCAACCCGTTGCAGCAGACGCGCTCGCAGAGTTGATGGGATGGCCGGACTCGCCCGAGCGGGCAACCCGCGTCGCGGCGACGCTCGTGCGCGATGGTCTCGCCAACTGGGCAACAGACGGTGCGCTGGCGTTGGGAGGAGTGCGCCCGGTCAGGGGGTAGGGGTGGTTGATGACGTCGTCGTCGCGGCCGACGTGGAGGTGGTCGTCACGTCCGGGACCGATGTCGGTGTCGATGTCAGGGATGCCGTTGTCGATGTCGGTGTCAGGGACCCCGTCGCCGGTATTGCTGCGATCGGTCCAGCCGCGGCGCCCGAGAACATCCAGTTGCTCGGTACTCGGAAGGCCTTCGGCGGGAGGCTGTCGAGACGGTTCACGATCTCCACCGGCGTACCCAGGGGCAGCAGTGCGGCCAGCTTACGGATGGTCGTGTTGTCGACCCGCACACACCCATGGCTCACATCCCCGCCCAGCTTGCCGGGCGCGTTCGTGCCGTGGATGCCGATGACGCCCTCACCGCCGCCGAAGCTCGTGAGCACCGTCGAGAACCCGGAGAGTCCGAAGGCGAACGGCCCGAGTGCGCCGCTCGGGTTGGACTGCGGCACGAGTTCCTTGAGGAAGAACAGGCCGGTCGGGGTCGGCGTTCCGCCCGTGCCTGCGGCGACCGGCACCCGTATGACCGTCGCGTCCCCGTCGGTGACTCTGAGCGTGTTGGTCGAGAGCTCGATGACGACGCGCAGTGCGGTTGGAGCAAGGCTGACCTCGCTTCGCTTCACCCACCCCACCGTGCCGTTGGGCCGGATCGGGATGGCCACCCGGACGTAGTCGTCGCGAGCGCTGAGGGCGAGCAGACGAAGCGAGCCGAACACGCTCCGGCCGCTGTCAAGGCGCAACACGCCGGTACGGTTTCCGGGGGTCCGGAAGACCTCGACGGAGTTGCCGATCGCGCTGGCGATCACCGCGTCACCGGCGGCGGGCCACTCGGCGTCGGTGATCGACTCCCATCCGCTGATGGCCTTCCCGGCAGAGATCGGCTTGGGGAGCGTCGTCGTCGTGGCCCTGACCGTGGATTCGGTCACGCTCGCCCTGATGGTGCCCTGCGCCACGATCTTGGCCTTGGTGGACGGCGACTTGGTGGACGGCGACTTGGTTGTGGCCTTGCCGGCCGCGTTCGCGATTCCCGGCACGGTCATGAACAGCGCTACGGCGATCGGAAAAGCGGAGCGCCTCACCCATTGCACGGGCATGCTCGAATCACCAGAGAGAACATTGCGGATGGCCACGACCTGGACAGGCTATCGACGAACACCGACATGGCGGCGCATCGACAAGCCGCGGTGCCTGATGAAATCTCCCGTGCGGTGGCCCGGGCCGAGCGGCCCGTCAGGTCGGCTTCGTCAACCGTGCCAGCAGCGCGTCGACTGCGGCGTCGGCCAGATCCCGCATCTCGTCGTCGGTGCGATCCTGGATCGGGTGCGCAACGAAAACTGACGCGGGGGTCACGCCGAGCGCTGCGGACTGTGCTGCGGCCGCTTCGATGAACACATCCGACGCTACGAACACACCGGGGAGTCCGCGGCTCTCGAGATCAGCGATGTCGTGCACACTGCACGACGTGCAACTGCCTCAATCGGCGAGCGCTTCGATGACGGCCTGACACTCGGCCGCGATCTCGTGGCGGAGGTCGATCGGTGCGGGCTTGGTGAACGTGGGCTTCTTGTAGCGCTTGGTGGCGATACCCCGCTCATTGAGGCGCATCTCGACGCGATCGAGGAAGACGTTGCCGCGCGGCTTGGTGATGTCGAGCAGCGCGACGGTGAAACCCTTGAGCGACGCAGGCCGTTCGTTGAGGGTTCGGGCGATCG
>JAYUDQ010000215.1:0-2270 GCA_043739745.1 Acidimicrobiia bacterium
GTCGAGACGCTGAAGTTCATGACGTCGGCAGAGAGGCGCTTCGCTGCGGTCTCGAAGCTGAGACGGGTGCGAGTGGAGTCCTCGAAGAACAGCGACACCACGGTCTTTCCCTGCAGGGCCGGTATCCTCGGAACCGTACGTGCACTTACCTCCACGAATCGGTCGGTGAGCGACAGCAGATGCTCGATGCCGTCGCGACCGAGATCCTCGATCGAGAGCAGATGCCGGGCCGCAGTCGTGGGCGTCGATCGGTGCGACACGGCGCTCATGCGATCACCACGCCATCAGGTGTTGCCCGCACGGTCTCGGTGCGCGATGTGGGCAGGTTCTTGCCCACATAGTCGGGCCGGATCGGGAGCTCGCGGTGACCCCTGTCGACCATCACCGCCAGCTGCACCGATCGGGGCCGGCCGTATTCACGCAGCGCATCGAGTGCAGCCCGAACCGTTCTGCCCGTGTAGAGGACATCGTCGACTACGACCACCGTGTGGTCGTGCAGCTCGAAGGGCAGTTCGCTGGCCGCCGGCACCACCGACCGAAGGCCGAGATCGTCGCGGTAGAAGCTCACGTCGATGAAACCGACCGGAACCGGCTCACCCAGTTCGCCCAGCGCGTCGCCGATGGCCTTGGCCAGCCAGACACCACCCTTGACCAGGCCTACGAGGACCACACCCTCGGTGCCCTGGTTGCGCTCGACGATCTCATGCGCCATGCGGCGAACAGCTCGCTGGACGGCCTCGCGATCAAGCACGTGACGCCCGCCCACGGGCGCCGCTGACGGAAGAGCGGACATCTCGACTCCTTCCCGTGCGGGCCTCACAGGACCCGCTTCACGGTGAGCTGCACCCTAATCCGCCGAGCGAAGGGCGCATGGCCATGCGTCACTATCCTCGGTACGTGCGCGCGCAATCGACATCGACGCGGCCGCAAGCCGACAACACGGCCCGAATCGGCCTGATCTTCCACGGTGTCGTGCTGCTGGCCGTCGTTGCCGCTGCGGCGCTGACTCCCGCTGTCGCCCAGACGCGAGATGCTGCGCCACCCGCGGCGGCAGCCATTCCGGCGACCCGTCAAGCGGTACCGGATGCCCCCGGCCCGGCGTCTGGGGAAAGCAGGTCAGCCGCTCCGCAGACGTTGAACGTCGCACTGCATGTCAAGCGGATCGGCACGGGCGAGGCGTTCTCCTGCGCAGTCGCCAACGACCGCAGCATCCGCTGTTGGGGAAGGAACTACGCCACCGGATCGTCCCCGACCGTGTCGGAAGCCCCATGGACGGTCGCAGGCATCGCTGATGCGACATCGATCGCCATCGGGGAGTTCAGTGGCTGTGCGATCCGGACGTCCGGATCCGTGCGCTGTTGGGGCTCGAACGCGAACAGTCGACTCGGCTACCCGGCAGGTGCCTCGCCCACAGATGTGGCGGGGATCAACAGCATCCGCGATGTCAGCGTAGGAAGCAATGGTGCCTGCGCGCTTGACCATTCCGGTTCCGTCTGGTGCTGGGGCGCCAACGACACCGGTCAATTGGGCAACGGTTCGACATCCCAGACATCGAGCTCGGAACCGGTCCTGGCGAACGCGATCCCGGATGCGGTGCGGATCGCGTCCGGAAGGGGAACCAACTGTGCGGTGGCATCGTCGGGTGCGTTGTACTGCTGGGGCAACGGAGCTCAAGGGCAGCTCGGAGCCGGGGTGACCTCGTCGGCCGTGCCACTCGCGATCGCCGGCATCGTTGACGTGCGCGACGTCAGCATCGGCGACACCCATGTCTGCGCCGTCCAGGGCAACGGCCATGTGGCCTGCTGGGGTACGAACGGCTTCGGAGAGCTCGGTGATGGCACACAGGTCTCGCGGCCGACGCCGCTCGACGCGATCGGGATCACGACCGCGACCGACGTGACCGCAGGCAGCAACACGAGTTGTGCGCTCCTGGCCGACGCGACGGCAGCGTGCTGGGGCACCAACCGGTACGGCGAGCTCGGCATCGCGAAGCAGGGCGATAGGACGCTTCCGACCGCGGCCGTTGCCGCTGGGCTGCGCGAGATCCGTGTCGGACACGCCGAAGCGTTCGGCAACCACACCTGCGCGTTGCGCAGCGACGACCGAGTGCTTTGCTGGGGATCGGACGCCTTCGGCCGACTGGGGACGTTCACACCGCAGTTCGTCGCAACCCCCGCAACCGTGGAGGGGCTGAGCGACGCGGTTCGCATCTACGGGGATGAGGAGACCATATGCGCGCAGAGAACGACGGGCGCGGTGGTCTGCTGGGG
>JAYUDQ010000216.1:0-14436 GCA_043739745.1 Acidimicrobiia bacterium
CATGGCAACCTGCTCGCCAACCTTCGGCAGGTGCAGGAGGCCAAGTTCGGCGCGGTCCTGGCGACCGACATCGCGCTCGGCGCGTTGCCGATCTTCCACATCTACGGCCTGAACGCCTCGCTCGGCCTCGTGCTGTACGCCGGGGCGACGATCGTGCTGGTGCAGCGATTCGATCCCGCTTCGGCACTGGAGACCATCCGCGAGCGGCACGTGACGCTCGTCGCCGGCGTCCCTCCGATGTTCGCGTCGTGGGCCGCGCTGCCGGCGCAGGAAGCTCGCCGCGAAGACTTCGCCAGTGTCCGTCTCGCCGGATCGGGTGCGTCCAAGCTCGACCCTGCGCTGGCCGAGGCGTTTGCGGCACGGTTTGGGATTCGCATCGGCGAGGGCTACGGATTGACCGAGGCATCGCCTGTGGTCACAGGAGCGACGTTCCCCGAGCCGCGCATCGGCACGATCGGTCTTCCGGTCCCGGGCCTCAACGTGCGCCTCGTCGACGACGCTGGCGAGGACGTGGTCGTTGGTGACCCCGGCGAGATCTGGGTGCAGGGGCCGAACGTGTTCAAGGGCTATTGGCACGACGCCGAGGCCACAGCGCGTGCGCTCACGCCGGACGGATGGCTGCGGACCGGCGACGTGGCCGTGGTCGACGACGACGGCTACCTCACGATCGTCGACCGGGCGAAGGACCTGATCATCGTCTCGGGCTTCAACGTCTACCCCGGCGAGGTCGAGGACGTGCTACGCCTGCATCCCGGCGTCTCCGAGGTGGCCGTCGTCGGGGTCGCCAATCCGCATTCGGGCGAGTCGGTGAAGGCGTTCGTGGTCGCCAAGCCCGACCGCATGCTCGAAGAGGACGACCTCATCGCGTTCTGCGCCAACGAGCTCGCCCGCTACAAGTGTCCGACCAAGATCATGTTCGTTGATGCGCTCCCGATCGGGGTCGGCGGCAAGGTGTTGCGCCGCGAGCTGCGCTGAGCGGATGGCAACGATGACCGCCTCGACCGTCCCCCGGTTGCGGGGCGCGCTGCATGCGGGCGCACTCGTGGCGCTCGTGCCGGCGGCGATCGTGCTGTTCGCGGCAACGGACACCGGAAGGGAGCGGGTCGGCGTCGGGTTCTTCATCTTCGGTCTGGCCGCGATGTTCGGCGTGTCGGCGATGTATCACCGCGGCCATTGGTCACCGGGGCCGAAGGCCTTGCTGCAGCGCCTCGACCACTCGACGATCTTCCTCGCCATCTCGGGCACCTACACCGCTGTTGCGCTCCTGGTGCTCCACGGTTGGGCGCTCACGACACTGCTCGGCGTGGTGTGGCTTGGCACCGTCGTCGGCACGGTGCTGCAGTGGCTTCCCCGACCGCCGTCACGGGCGCTGTCAGCGGCGGTCTACGCCGTCGTCGGCTGGGCCGCTGTCCTCGTTCTCCCGCAGCTGTTCGACGGTCTTGGAACACGTGCGTTCTGGTTCGTCGTCGCCGGCGGGGTTGCGTACACCGTTGGCGCAGTCGTGTATGCGACCAAGCGGCCGAACCCCTACCCGGCCACGTACGGCTTCCACGAGGTGTTCCACACCTGCACCCTCATCGGAGCCGCCTTCCATTTCACGGCGATTCTGCTGACCCTGCGCTGATCGGGCATGGTCGTGCTCTTGGTCGCCTTGGGAGCGACTGAGTGCACGAGAAGGTCAGGCAAACTCGGCGAATCGGGGGTTGCTTGACCTGCTGGTTACGCTGTCGCCCCGATGCGTTCACCCAAGGATTTCTTCCGACCCCTCGCCGTCGGTGCCCCGGCCCCGCTGCGCGAGATCCCGGCCCGCCCGTCCCGCATGATCCATTTCTTCCCGGCTTCGAACGCCAAGATGGTGGCGAAGGTGCCGGACATGGCGGCGAAGGTCGATGTGCTCCTCGCCAACCTGGAAGACGCGGTCCCGGCGTCGGACAAGGAAGCCGCCCGAGCCGGCATGGTGCAGGTGGCGCAGGACTGGACCGCGACCGACACGCAGCTGTGGACCCGAGTGAACTCGCTCGACTCCCCATGGGGTCTCGACGATCTGATCGCTGCCGTCACCGACGCCGGCGACGCACTCGACGTGATCATGGTCCCGAAGGTCGAAGGGCCTGAGGACATCCACTACGTCGACCGGCTGCTCGCCCAGCTCGAGGCGAAGGTCGGGCGCAAGCAGCCGCTGATGATCCACGCCATCCTCGAGACGGCCCGCGGTGTGGCCAACGTCGAGGAGATCTGTGCCGCATCGCCGCGGATGCAGGGCTTGTGCCTCGGACCAGCCGACCTCGCCGCCAACCGGCGCATGAAGACGACCCGTGTCGGCGGCGGTCACCCCGGCTACCTCGTGCGTTCCGATCCCGACCCGTCCGAGACCGAAGCGCCCCGGCCCACGTTCCAGCAGGACCTCTGGCACTACACGATCGCCCGCATGGTCGACGCCTGCGTGTCGAACGGGATCCTCCCGTACTATGGCCCGTTCGGCGACATCTCGGACTCGGTGGCCTGCGAGGACCAGTTCCGTAACGCCTACCTGCTCGGCTGCGTCGGCGCGTGGAGCCTGCACCCGTCGCAGATCGACATCGCCAAGCGGGTCTTCAGCCCCGACCCGAAGGACGTGGCCCACGCCCAGCGGGTGATCGGTGCGATGGGCGACGGCACCGGTGCGATCCTGCTCGACGGGAAGATGGAGGACGACGCCTCGGTGAAGCAGTGCCACGTGATCCTGTCCCTAGCGAAACAGCTCGCCGAACGTGACCCCGACCTGGCCGAGCTCTACGGGTTCAGCCTGGGCGCCGTCGAGTCGTCGGGAGCGGACCGGTGAGCGAGGGTAAGCGAGCGAGCGACGACCTCCGCCCCCGCCGCTCGGTCCTGTATATGCCCGGCGCGAACGAGCGCGCACTCGAGAAGGCCAAGGGCATACCCGCTGACGCCCTCATCCTCGACCTCGAGGACGCCGTGTCTCCTGACGCCAAGTCCGACGCCCGCGACCGGGTGTGCGCTGTGGTCGCGAACGGTGGCTACGGACGTCGCGAGGTGGCCATCCGGGTGAACGGCATCGACACGATCTGGCACGCCGACGACATCCGCGCCGCAGCCGCGGTCGGTCCTGCGGCCGTTGTCGTCCCGAAGATCAACACCGTCGACGACGTCCACGCCGTCGAGAAGGCCCTCGAAGCTGCCGGTGCCCCCGACCACACGCAGATCTGGGCCATGGTCGAGACGCCGATCGCCATGCTGCACGCGCTCGACATCGCGTCCTCTTCGCCTCGACTGGCGGTGCTGGTGATGGGTACCAACGACCTCGCCAAGGAACTGCACGCGGCCCACGTCTCGGGCCGTGCCCCGCTGATGACCGGCCTCGGGCTGTGCCTGCTCGCGGCACGTGCCGCTGGCAAGGTCATCCTCGACGGCGTCTACAACGACATCACCAACGCCGACGGGTTCGCGGCCGAGGCCCGTCAGGGGCGGGAGCTCGGATTCGACGGCAAGACGCTCATCCACCCGTCGCAGGTGGAGCCGTGCAACGCCGCGTTCGCGCCCAGCGAGGCCGAGGTCGCCGAGGCGCAAGCCATCATCGCTGCGTTCGAGGAAGCGACGGCGGCCGGCAAGGGCGTGGTCACGGTCAACGGGCGCATGATCGAGAATCTGCATGTCGACAACTCGAAGCGCGTGTTGGCCATCGCGGCGTCAATTGCTGACCTGCGCTGACCTGCGCTGACGTCGTAGACCGGGACTGACTCGCGACCTTCGGAGACTTTGCCCGCTTCCTGCGGGCGGATCTTCCGAACGTCGGCTGAGCGGCCGAACTGCCTTATCCTGGCGGGCGGCCCGGAAGGCTGCTCAGAAGGAATCCGGCGAAGAGGATCGTGACGCCGAGCGTCAGCGTCACCGAAAACGCGCGCATCTCGCCCAGCACAGAGTTCAGTGTCCCGCTGAGCGACAACACGATTGTGCCGACGGCCAACAGCGCCAGGCCAACCGTCTTGCGGCCCGCGTCAGGCACCGCGATCCCTCGCCGACCGGCGCGCCGGATGGCCACGGCGCCCACGGCGGTGCCGACGAACACGATCGTCGCCCCGACGCCTGATCCGACCGCCGCGAGGACCCGGGGGAACGGGCCGAACACTGCGGACCCCTGCGGCAGCCGGTCGCTCGGCAGCGCGGCAGTGAACGGGGCAACGAGGACGACGCCGGCCGAGAATGCGCCGAGCAGCGCGGTGACCGTCGTCACCCGGGCGCTGCGTCGAGGTCCGAGCTGGAGCTGGAGCTGGCCGGCGGCCAGGAACGGCACGTTCAGCACGGCCCCGCATGCGTAGAACAGCCGGAATGACATCGATGTCCAGCCTGTGGCCGACCCCCAGGCCAATCCGGCTGCGCCACCGACGAATAGCAGCAGCGAGACCGACCAGGCCAGATCGTGCGGCCTGCGCCGGACCAGCCAGCGCTCGAACGTGAGCATCGCGAACGCCAACGCCACGGCGGCAGCGGCGACGGCGAGGGCGGTTGTGACCATGGAGCGTCCGAACCCTACTGGTGGAGCGATACGTCCAGGCCGCGTGACCTTGTGAAACGGTGCACAAGGGGTTTAGGGTCGGCTTCGATGGTCGTCCCTGCCCGCCGCATCCCCGATGCCACCGTGGCCCGCCTGCCGCTGTACCACCGCGGCCTGCTCGAGCTGGTTCGGGCCAAACGCCCAACGGTGAGCTCCGAGGAGCTGGCAGATGCCACGGGTGTCAACGCCGCCAAGGTCCGCAAGGATCTCAGCTACCTCGGCACGTACGGCACTCGGGGCGTCGGCTACGACGTGGAGAACCTTCTGCATCAGATAGGCCGAGAGCTGGGTCTGACAGAGAACTGGCCGGTCGTGATCGTCGGTATCGGCAACCTTGGCCGAGCACTTGCGGCCTACGGCGGCTTCTCGGCCCGCGGGTTCCGCATCGCCGCGCTCCTCGATGCCGATCCCGAGAAGACTGGTGTGAAGGTCGGCCAGCTCCAGGTGCGGCCCACTTCCGAACTGCCGAGGGTGGTAGCCGAGCTCCACGTCGCCATCGGCATCATCGCGACGCCCGGTCACGCGGCCCAGGGGGTCGCCGACCAGCTCGTCGAAGCCGGAGTGCACTCGATCCTGAACTTCTCGCCGTCCGTCTTGAACGTTCCGGAGGATGTCGCCGTGCG
The DNA here is from genome assembly GCA_043739745.1 of Acidimicrobiia bacterium. Classification (GTDB taxonomy): domain Bacteria; phylum Actinomycetota; class Acidimicrobiia; order Acidimicrobiales; family JANYDT01; genus JAYUDQ01. The sequence continues at coordinate 5,176 of JAYUDQ010000216.1, forward strand.
GCGGGTCGACCTCGCTGTCGAGCTGCAGATCCTCGGCTTCTACCAGCACCACCGTGACGAGCACCCTGGCGCAATAGCCGGGTCGTGATCATGGACACCATCACCTCAAGCCGCTGCGTTTGGCATGCGGCCCGAAACGGGCGAGAATCTTCAGCCGTGTCGCCTCGCCCGATCCGAACCGGCCTCGCTCGTGGCGCCACGCACGCCGTGCGCGTGAGAGGCTCGCGCTGACATGTCCGTCGTCGTGATTGGCCTCAACCATCGCACCGTCCCGCTCGACGTCCTCGAGCGTATGACGGTGTCCCCGGCTGCGCTGCCGAAGGCACTGCACCATCTGCGCAGCGGCGATCACATCGCCGAAGCGGTGGTGTTGTCTACGTGCAACCGCACCGAGGTCTACGCGATCTGCCAGACCTTCCACGGTGCCATCAGCGACATCAACCGCTTCTTCTCGGAAATTTCCGGCCTCCCCGCCGAGCGCTTCGTCGAGCACCTGTTCACCTCCTATGACGATGGAGTTGCCAACCACCTCTTCGGCGTGGCCTCGGGCCTCGATTCGGCCGTGGTCGGCGAGAGCGAGATCCTCGGGCAGGTCCGCAACGCGTGGGAGGCGGCCCGGGCCAACGACACCTGCGGGCCGCACCTCTCGGCGCTCTTCCGCCACGCCCTCGAGGTCGGCAAGCGGGCCCGTACCGAGACGGGCATCGCCAGGGGAACGGCCTCGGTCTCGCAGGCTGCAGTCGAGCTTGCGGCTGCCCGCCTCGGTCCCCTGAGCGGCCGGTCCGTACTGGTGCTCGGTACCGGGGAGATCGGCGTCAGCATGGTCTCGGCCCTTCAGCACGCGGGCGTCAGCGATGTGCTCGTGGCCAACCGGACCAGCGTGAAGGCGGCGAAGTTGGCCAAGCAGGTCGGCGGCACATCCGTCGCCCTGCACGAACTGCCCGCTGCACTCGAGCGAGTCGATGTGCTGCTCACCGCCACGTCGTCGGCCACGGTCGTGCTCGAGAGCGGTGATGTGGAAGCGGTCATGGCCGCCCGTGAAGGACGCCCCCTCCTGATCGTCGACACGGCGCTCCCGCGTGATGTCGAACCCACGGCCGCATCGATAAAAGGGGTCACGCTCCTTGATCTCGACGCGATCAAGGCCTTCGTCGAATCCGGCCTCCAGCACCGCAGAGGTGAGATCGAACACGTGCGCGAGATCGTCCTCGAAGAGGTCAACCGCTATCTCGCCTCGGCCGCCGCTCGCCAGGTAGCCCCCGTCATCACCTTGTGGAGGGCCCGTATGGAGTCGCTGCGCAGCGACGAGATGACGAAGCTCGACACCCGTCTTGCCGCCCTCGAACCGTCGCAGCGCGACATGGTCGAGACGCTCAGCCGACAGCTCCTCGCCAAGATGCTGCATGAGCCGACCGTGCGCCTGAAGGAGCACGCAGGGACCGTGCAGGGGCAGCGCATGGCCGACGCCCTCCGGACGCTGTTCGACCTCGACGAACGGTGACGCAACCCCGGCGCCTGCGGGCCGCCACACGATCGTCACCACTTGCTCGATGGCAGACCGAGCACGTCGCTGCGCTTCTGGCACCCTTCGGGATTCACGTCGAACCGGTCTTCGTCGAGACCCTCGGTGACCGGACTCAGGCACTCGGCACACCGCTGCACGAGATCGGAGGGCAAGGCGTCTTCGTGAAGGAAGTGCAGGCCGCGGTGCTGCACGGGCTGGCCGACATCGCCGTCCACTCAGCCAAGGACCTTCCCTCGACGCAAGCCCCGGGGTTGCACATCGCGGCCCTACCGGAGCGGGGCGACCCGCGTGACGCGCTGATCGGCTCGACGCTTGCGGGATTGCGCGAGGGCGCGCTCGTCGGCACGGGCTCGGTCCGCCGCCGCGCCCAACTCGCCGCGCTCCGGCCGGATCTGCGTTTCGCCGAGCTGCGCGGAAATGTCGGGACGCGCCTCGACAAGGCAGCGCAGTTCGATGCCATCGTGCTTGCCGCTGTCCCGCTGCACCGTCTCGGCGTGGCCGACCGCATTGCCGAGGTCCTCGACCCGATGCAGATGCTGCCCATGGTCGGCCAGGGCGCACTGGCGGTGGAGTGCCGTGACGATGACGCGGTGACAACTGCGCTGCTGGGGACGATCGATCATGCGACCACGCGGGTGCGGGTCACCGCCGAGCGGGCGTTCCTGGCCGAACTGGGGTCGGGGTGCGACCTGCCGGTCGGTGCACTTGCGGTGGTCGAAGTTGACGAGATGGCCATCGACGGTCTCATCGCTGCGCATGATGGATCGGTCGTGGTCCGGGGCGGGCGTCGTGGGCCGTCCGCCGATGCGGTCGGGATCGGCCGGGCTCTCGCCGCCGAGATCCTTGCCGCCGGCGGCGCGGAGCTGCTCCGTGGCCCGCGCTGACGGTCCGCTCTCCGGGCGCCGCATCGTCGTCACCCGGGCCTCCGACCAAGCCGGTCCGCTCGTCACCAAGCTCAAGGCACTCGGCGCAGAGGTGGTCGTGCTGCCGCTCATTGCAATCGCCCCAGCTGTCGACGACGGCCTGGCCCTGCGATCGGCGATCGATCATCTGCACACGTACGATTGGGTGGTACTCACGTCGCCGAACGCAGCGGCGCGGTTCGTCGACATCGCCGGCGAGGTGGCCTGGCCAAAGGTGGCCGCCATCGGGCCGGGCACCGGGGAGGTGCTGCGGGCCATCGGCCGTCGTGCGGATCTGATCCCGCAGCGCTCCATCGGCGAGGGCCTGGCCGATGCCTTTCCGGAAGCGCCCACAGCGGGCGGACGCGTGCTGCTTCCCGCCGCGGCCGCTGCGCGCGACGTGGTTCCTGACGGGCTGCGGGCGAAGGGCTGGACGGTCGACCGGGTCGAGGCATACCGCACCGTGGCGGCGGCACCGACCGACGCTGCACTTGCGGCTGCGGCCGAGGCCGACGCGATCGCGTTCACGTCGGCCTCGACCGTGAACAGCTACCTCGCGCTCGATCCACCCCGCTCGGCTAGTGCGATCGTGGTGACCATCGGCCCGGCCACCACCTCAGCCGCGCTGGCCGGCGGGCTCGCCGTCCACACCACCGCCGACCCGCATACGATCGACGGACTCATCGACGCCCTCGTGCTTGCCCTCGCCTGACGACGCGCGCGCCGGCGTCCTCAGCCCGCCGCCAATGCCGCCTTCACCGCCGCGGACATCCGACCGCCGTCGGCACCGCTGCCGACCTTCTCCCGCACCGCCTTCATGACCGCACCCATCGCCGTCGGCCCGGTCTGCCCCGCCGCCGCCGCCGTGGTGACGGCCGCGGTCACGATCGCGCCGAGGTCCTCATCGCTCATCTCGGCCGGGAGGTAGCGGGCGAGGATGGCGGCCTCGGAACGCTCTTGTGCGGCGAGCTCGGCCCGCCCGGCATCCTCGTAGATGGTGGCGCTCTCGTTGCGCTTCTTCGTCTCCGCCCGGACGAGCGCGACGATCTTGTCAGCGCTCAGCTCGACGTGCTCCTTGCCTGCGACTTCGGCGTTCCCGACGGCTGCGAGCAGCATGCGCAGGGTGCCGGTGAGCGCGGTGTCGCGCGCCTTCATGGCTGCGGTCAGGTCGTCACGTATGGACTGCTTCGAGAGCGGCATGGCGCAACCCTGCCAGACGCGTGGCCGCGGCACCGACGACATTGCCGCATTCCGTGCGGATCGCAGAAGCGCCCTTGGTACCGTGGCCGTCGTGCCGACCACCACCGCCCAGGACTTCGCCGACCGAGTTGCCGCCATCGAAGCAAGCGACGGCTATCAACGACCCGCCGCGTTCGCCGTTGGGGTGGCCACCGTCGCGCCCTCGGGCAAGGTCCTTGACACCGCCTATCCGGTCGTCAACCTCGAAGAGAACTTCGGCGCTGCCGCCGTCATCGCCGCCACGGTTGGGCACGCGCACGGCACGGCGACCTACCTGCTCGACGCCGCGGCGCTCGACGCGATCCTCGCCGAGTTCGTCGCGTTCGAGGGCGACGGACAGCCGCATCCGAATGTCGACGCACTGAAGCTCGCCCGTCGCACGCTCGACGCGCCCGCAGCGGCCGGTGGCACCCGCGTCGTCGTCGTCGCCTTCATCGGCGCGCTTACGGATGCACCCACCGACAGTTCGGACGTCTACCTCCGTCTCCACCTCCTGTCGCATCGGAAGGTGCAACCCAACGGCGTGTCGCTGGAGGGTGCGTTCGGTCTGCTGCACAACGTCGTTTGGACGAACTTGGGCCCGTTCGACCCGGACGGCTTCGATCTGGTGCGGGCGTCGCTGCGGGCCGAGGGTGCCGAGGTCCGCGTGCACTCGCTGGACAAATTCCCCCGCATGACGGACTACGTCATCCCGAGCGGCGTGCGGATCGCCGATGCCGACCGTGTCCGCCTTGGCGCGCACCTCGCGTCGGGGACCACGGTGATGCACGAGGGTCACGTCAACCACAATGCGGGCACCCTCGGCACGTCGATGGTCGAGGGTCGCATCACCGCTGGCGTGATCGTCGGTGACGGATCGGACATCGGGGGCGGAGCATCGATAATGGGCACGTTGTCCGGAGGTGGCACCCAGCAGGTCCGCATCGGTGAGATGTGCCTGTTGGGAGCGAACTCCGGAGTCGGCATCTCGCTGGGCGACAACTGCATCGTCGAGGCCGGTTGCTACATCACCGCTGGCTCGAAGGTGAAGCTGCCCGACGGTGAAGTCGTCGCGGCCCGGGCCCTCAGCGGTCACAGCAACATCCTGTTTCGTCGAAACAGTCAATCTGGTGCACTCGAGGTCATCCCCAACAAAGCGAAGTGGGAAGGTCTCAACACCGCGCTCCACCGCAACTAGGCGCCAACTAGGCGCTCGCCCGCCGCCGCTCGCCCGCAATCCAATGAGTCAGGTGCCCATTCGGTGGGCAGGGACGCGTGCGAACATGAAACCCATGGAGAACGTGTTCGATGTCGCGATCGTCGGCGGCGGGATCATCGGCCTGGCAACCGCACGTGCAATCGTCGAACAGGATCGGTCGAAGAAGGTCGTGCTGTTCGAGAAGGAGGGCTCGCTCGCCGGTCACCAGACGGGCAGGAACTCCGGCGTGATCCATGCCGGCGTCTACTACAAGCCCGGTTCGGAAAAGGCTCGACTGTGTGCCGCGGGGCGGAAGTCGATGGTCGAATTCTGCAAGGAGCACGGCATCGCGCATGAGATCTGCGGGAAGCTGGTCGTGGCCACCGACGAGAGTGAGCTCGGCCGGATGGACGATCTCGCCGAGAGGTGCCGAGCGAACGATGTTCCGGTCGAGCGCGTCGGCCCCGAACGCATTCGCGAACTCGAACCCTACGCCGCAGGCATCGCCGCCCTCTATGTCCCGGTCACAGGCATCGCCGACTACCCGGGTGTGTGCGCCGTGCTGGCCCAGCAGCTGCGCGTGGCCGACGTCGAGCTTCGCCTCGGGACCGAAGTCACCGGTATGGCCATGCGGAGCGAGCGCATGGTGATCGAGACGAGCCAGGGTGAAGTCGAAGCCCACGCCGTGGTGAATTGCGCCGGGCTGCAGTCGGATCGCGTCGCCCGCAGGCTGACCGGGTCGCAGGGCATGGATGACGTCCGCATCATCCCGTTCCGGGGTGAGTACTTCGAGTTGGCGCCGAGTCGCAGCCATCTCGTGAGGAACCTCATCTACCCGGTACCCGACCCCCGCTTCCCGTTCCTCGGCGTGCACCTCACGCGCGGCATCAACGGCCATGTCCATGCCGGTCCGAACGCGGTGCTTGCGCTTGCTCGGGAGGGTTACTCATGGCGCCAGCGCGACTTCCACGACATGGCCGAGTACCTCCGCTTCCCCGGTTTCCGCATCATGGCCAAGAAGTACTGGCGCAATGGTCTCGAGGAGATGTACCGCTCGTTCAACCGGACGGTCTTCACGAAGGCGCTGCAGCGGCTCGTACCTGCGGTGCAGGAGGCCGATCTCGAGCCTGCGGCTGCCGGCGTGCGGGCTCAGGCGGTCATGGCCGACGGCGCGTTGGCCGACGACTTCTTGTTCCGGCAGAACGGTCGTGTTCTCAACGTCTTGAATGCGCCCTCACCCGGCGCGACCGCGTCGCTGGAGATCGGCCGCGCCATCGCGGCCCGTCTCACCGCCTGACCAACGTTCGCGTACTACCCGCCGCCCCCATTTCGGTTTCGCTCCGTCCGGTGAGGAAGCGAACGTCAGCGACGTATTCGCGCCGGCCGGCGAGGAAACGCACGTGACATCCGAGGTTTGACGGGCGGACTGACGGCGTAGGGTCGGAACATGGCGCTGGTTGCATACAAAGACCTCTGCATCGATGCCGCTGACGCTCCCCGGCTTGCCGGCTTCTGGGGTTCGGTGCTCCATCTCGAGGTCGGCCGGCAGGAGAACGGCGACGCCTACCTGACCGGTCCGACACCCCAGCACGCCATCTGGCTGAACCAGGTTCCCGAGGCCAAGACGGTGAAGCACCGGATGCACCTCGACGTGCGAGCCGACACCGTGGAGGAGATCGAAGTACTCGGCGCCACCGTGATCGATCGGGGTTCCTACCCGTGGACCGTCATGGCCGATCCGGAAGGCGGCGAGTTCTGCGTGTTCACGAAGCGGGGTTCGACGTGGCTTGCTTCCATCGTGCTCGATTGCGTCGACCATCGGGCGATCGCGCAGTGGTGGGCCGACGTCTTGGGCGCCACCTGCCGCACCGACGAGCGCGGGTTCTCCAGCGTCTCGGCCATCCCGGGCGCGCCGTTCGAGGACATCGACTTCGTGCCCGTGCCGGAGCCCAAGGCGATCAAGAACCGGTTGCACATCGATGTGACTACACCCGATCTCGACGCCCTGATCGAGGCCGGGGCGATGCTCCTGCGACCGTTGGAGCCGCCGATCCGCTGGAACGTGATGGCTGATCCCGAGGGGAACGAGTTCTGCGCGTTCGTCCGAACCGAGCCGGCGGACCAAACCTGAGCTCGCCCGACAAAACCTGAGCTCGCCCGACGAACCCTGACGAGCGCCCACGGTGTAACGAAGAACGGTGTCGGCCGTACTATGACTGCATGTCACTCTTCGGACGCAAGTCACTCGAACTTCCGACCGCCGACACCGCAATGCCCGGCCGCACAGCCGTCATGCCCGTGCCGCCCGAGCATCACGTGAACGGCCATCCCATCGCCGGCCCCTTCCCCGAGGGCCTGCAGACGGCCATCTTCGCCATGGGTTGCTTCTGGGGCGCCGAGCGCAAGTTCTGGCAGGCGCCGGGCGTTTTCTCGACGGCTGTCGGCTACATCGGGGGCATCACGCCGAACCCCTCCTATGAGGAGACCTGTAGCGGCCGCACCGGGCATACCGAAGCCGTCCTCGTCGTGTTCGACCCGAACGTCACGAGCTATGACGCGCTGCTGAAGGTGTTCTGGGAAAGCCACAACCCGACCGAGGGCATGCGCCAGGGCAACGATGTCGGCACCCAGTACCGCTCCGGCATCTACGCCACCGACGATGCGCAGCTCGCCGCGGCGGAAGCCAGCAAGGCGATGTTCCAGACCGAGCTCGACCGCTTAGGATACGGTGCCATCACCACCGAAATTGTACGCGCGCCTATGTTTTACTACGCAGAGGCTTACCATCAGCAGTACCTGTCGAAGAACCCGATGGGCTATTGCGGCCTCGGCGGCACGGGCGTTTCCTGCCCGATCGGCGTGGCGAAGGCCAGCTGACAACCCGATTGCCAACGGCATGCGAACCAGCGGGCCGTGTGCGTCCGGCGGCAGCGTACGCTCGCTGGCCGTGAGCGAATCCGCCTTTCCCAGCCGGCGCATGCGGCGCCTGCGCCGTACTCCGGCGCTGCGCCGCATGGTGGCCGAGGCCCGTCTCGGCGTCGACGACCTGATCGCACCGCTGTTCGTGCGTGAGGGCATCACCGACCCGCAGCCGATCGCTTCGATGCCCGGCGTGGTGCAGCACACACTCGAGAGCCTGCGCAAAGAGGTCCGCGAGCTGGCCGCTCTGGGCGTGCCCGGTGTCATCCTTTTCGGCATCCCGGCCACCAAGGATTCCGAAGGCTCGCAGGCCTGGGCGACGGAGGGAATCGTGCAGCACGCATTGCGCGAACTGCGCGACGAGGTCGGCGACACGATCGTGCTCATGTCCGACCTATGCCTCGACGAATACACGAGCCACGGCCACTGCGGCCTGCTCGACGACCGCGGCAACGTCAAGAACGACGCGACGCTCGATCTCTATGCGCGCATAGCTGTTGCCCAGGCCGAAGCCGGCAGCCAGGTCGTCGCGCCGAGCGGGATGATGGACGGCCAGGTGCGTGCCATACGCAGTGCTCTCGACAGTTCGGGACATGCGGAACTTCCGATCCTCGCCTACTCGGCCAAGTACGCCACTGCGCTCTATGGCCCCTTTCGCGAGGCGGTCGACGTGCAGATCGTCGGTGGCGGTGACCGCAAGGGCTACCAGCAGGACTGGCACAACGCCCGTGAGGCCATTGCCGAAGTCCGCCTCGACATTGCCGAAGGTGCAGACATGGTCATGGTGAAACCGGCCGTGACCTACCTCGACATCATCGCCAAGGTCCGGGCTGAGGTCGACGTGCCGGTCGCGGCTTACCACGTGTCGGGCGAATACTCGATGATCAAAGCGGCGGCCGAGCGGGGATGGATCGACGGCCCGGCCATCGCCCTCGAACAGCTCACCGCCATCAAGCGGGCCGGCGCCGACATGATCCTCACGTACTTCTCGCGCGACATCGCCGAGGCCCTGCAGTGAGCACCGACCCGCGCCTGAGCGTTGATTTGAGCAATGCGACCGCCGACGGCTCAGGCATCGGCGAGACCAACGAGTCCCTCCACGCCCGCGCCCTCAAGGTCCTCGTCGGTGGCGTGAACTCTCCGGTGCGCGCTTTCCGCAGCGTCGGCGGCACGCCCTACACGGTGGCCCGCGGCAGGGGCGCCTATGTCTGGGACGTCGAAGGTCGTAAGTACACAGATTATGTGCAGTCGTACGGCGCCTCGATCCTCGGCCACGCCGACCCTGCCGTCGTGGCCGCGATCCAAGCGGCGGCAACGCAGGGCACCACGTTCGGCGCGCCCACCTATCGCGAGATCCTGCTCGCTGAAGCAATCTGCGAGCGCGTGCCGGGACTCGAGATGATCCGTATGACGTCGAGCGGCACCGAGGCGGCCATGAGCGCGATCCGTCTCGCTCGCGGCATCACCGGGCGTTCGAAGGTGCTCAAGTTCGCCGGCTG
>JAYUDQ010000217.1:0-2264 GCA_043739745.1 Acidimicrobiia bacterium
GGCACTACCGGTCTTCCCAAGGGGGTGATGCTCACCAACGCAGGAATGGCGTACACGCCGCGGATCGGCAAGGAGATCTGGGCCATGTCGGCGACGAGCGTCAACCTGGTCGCGATGCCGTTGTTCCACATCGGCGGAATCGGCTACGGATTGTCGACGATGGCGCAGGGTGGACACACTGTGCTGATGCGCGAGGTCGACACCCGGGCGATCATCGAGGCGATGGCCGCCTACCGGGTCACGCACACGTTCTTCGTCCCGGCGGTCATCCAGTTGCTGCTGAACACGCCGGGTGTCGAGGACGCCGATCTGTCCAGCCTGCAACTCATCGCGTACGGCGCGTCCCCCATCGGTGAGGTGCTCCTGCGACGGGCGATCGCGGTGTTCGGATGTGGCTTCGTGCAGGTGTACGGGATGACCGAGACATCCGGCACGGTGGTGGCGTTGGCACCGAGCGACCACGACCCCGATGGCAGCGGCTCGTACCTGCTGCGGTCATGCGGACGCGCGCTGCCCTGGGTGCAGTTGCGGATCATCGACCCCGACAAACTGACCGACGTGCCCACCGCGACCGTTGGTGAGATCTGGGTTCGCTCGGGCATGGTTACGGCCGGCTACTGGAACAAGTCGGCGGAGACGGCCGAAACCATCATGGCCGGTGGTTGGCTGCGCACCGGTGACGCTGCTTACCAGGACGACGTCGGCTACATCTATCTGTTCGACCGGTTCAAGGACATGATCGTGTCCGGTGGCGAGAACGTGTACCCGGCGGAGGTGGAGAACGTCCTGTGCGACCATCGAGCCGTGGCCGAGGTCGCAGTCATCGGCGTACCGCACGAGCGGTGGGGCGAGACCGTCAAGGCGATCGTCGTGCTCCGCGAGGCGATGCACGTCGACGAGAGCGAACTGATCGATTTCGCCCGCACACGGCTGGCGAAGTACAAGTGTCCGACCTCGGTGGTCTTTGCCGATGATCTGCCCCGCAATGCTTCGGGCAAGGTGCTCAAGAAGGACCTCCGTCAGGTGCACTGGCAGGGCAGCGATCGTGCCATCAACTGACGACACGGCCGGCGAGCCCCTCGTTGGGTTGATCAGACGATTCGTGGTGGAGTTCATGAACGGACGAAACATCGGTGCCTGCCGCGACTTCATGGCGGCCGACTACACGCTGCGGATGGGCGATCTGCTCATCGGAGGTCGCGACGACCAGTACCTGCCGGCGGTCCGACGTCAACTCGATCAGTTCCCCGGCATGGGCATGACCGTACATGCGCTGATCACCTCGGGTGATCGGATCGCGATCCAGTTCAGCGAGCACGGCGCATCTGGCGGGGTCGGTGGACGGTGTGCGGCGTGGGCCGGCATTGCGCTGTACCGGTGGGATGGAGAACGGCTGACCGGCTGCGTCGCCGAGGAGGACTACGCCGCCCGTCGGCGTCAACTGAGCACCGGCTCGGTCGACCCGATCGACCCGCCGATGGCGGCGCCGTGGGACGCAGCGTCACTGCCGACCGATGTCGACGCGGAACGCACCGCACGAACCTGGCTCGAGCGCGGAGCCGCCGCAGGGCAGGTCGATGACCTCGTCCGGCGCGATGACGAACACCTCGGCCTGGCATCGTCGTTGCGGTTCCAGGTCGCAACGACCGACGTGACGGAGCTCTTCTCGGCTGGATCGACAGTGGCCTTCCACGTCCGTCAGACCGGTTACTGTCTCGACGGCGTACAGGGCAAGGACGTGTCGGGTCGTTCGGGCGTGCTCCACAGCGCAGGCATCGTCTCCGTCGTCGAGGGGGCCGTTCGCACCGGCCGGATCATCCGCGACCGGGCCGGGCTGCAGCGGTCGCTTCTCTCGGAGTGAACGCGTTCACGAGTCCCGGACACTCGCCAGGTGATTGGCGAGCAGGCGTAGCGCAATTCGATTACGTACCACTCGCCGTGGGGCCGATCATCGATCAGAGTCGAGTTTTGTCAACACTCTAGTTGACAAACGAGGTGAAATGTGGTGTGATGCCTGTCACGAGTTGTGCAGATCGCATGCTCGGCAGAGGGGGATTCATGCGCACAAAGTCCATCCACGGCCGCACGGCCAGAGTTCTCGCGATGGTCGGGGGTCTGACGTTGATCGCTGGCGCCTGCGGGAGCGACGCGAAGTCGTCATCAACACCCGCGTCGTCAGCTGCAGCACCAGCAGCGACCACGGCCGTCACCGCCGGCGCGGCATCGGACACGTCGGCGGCAGCCACCGGAGGCGATTCTGGCGA
>JAYUDQ010000218.1:0-6034 GCA_043739745.1 Acidimicrobiia bacterium
CTTCGCCTTCGACTTCGCCGGCTTCGCCGTCTTGCGGGTGGCCGCAGATGAACTGGCCAAAGGGGTGGCGGCCAGACAGCCCAGCGTGAGCACCGCTACGAATCCGGTCAGTGCACGACGTGAACGAAATTCTGTTTCTCTCATCGGTTTCCCCAATCAGGTGGTGGGTAGCGGAACACGCAACTTTTGCCCCCGAAAGGACCACATCAAACCGGCGACCATTCGCGCGTCGCCGGGATCACTCTTGCGTCTGACCGGCGGCTTCACTGGTGCTCGCAGGAGGACATACTCACGTTTCACGAGCAGAAAAACAGAGCGTGTCACCGCGCGCAGGTCACGGTGCCTGAAGCTTCCTGCGGTTGAACGTTTCGATGCAGAACAGCCCATACAGGAAGAATCCGACCGCGATCACGGCGACAAGCGCCCGTCCCCAGGCGACTCGGGTCATCCGGCGTAACGCCCCGTCCAACCCGGTCGCCTCCTGCGCGTTCACGTAGACGGCGGCGCGGACAAGGAACACCCCGATGAGGCCGATGGCGATCCCGCGCCCGATCTCGCCGAACATGGCAAGGCGCTTGGTGAGCGTGATTCGCGTCGGCGACATCCCTCCGAGATCGAGCTCCTGCGTGACATCGCCACGAAGTCCCTTCACCGTTCGGTAGACGCCCGCGCCCACCGCGATGACGCCTGCGGCACCGAGCGCGAACCGGCCTGGGGTGGACTCCAGGAGACGGGCGCTGATATCTGTCACCTTCTGGTTGCCGTCGGCCTGCTGTGCCGGGTGACGGGCCAGCGAAATGGCCGTGAGACTGAAGGTGCCGTAGAGAACAGCGCTCACCAGATACCCGATCCTTGTAGCCAGCGCTTCGGCATCCGTACCGCCGGGGAGCAGGGCAGTCACGATCCGCCACAGCGCATACAGCAGAAGGCCGACGGCGAGCACGAGCAGCAGCAGCCGACCTCCGCCCAAGTCGGCCACCTCCTTGATCGCTCCGGTAGGGCTCGCCTCCTGAGCAGGGCCGCTCACGAGGTCCGAGCCGTAGGAGCGCGCCACCACGACGATGGCCAGGGATCCCGCCAGCAAATAGACCACCCCCTTCACGAACCATCCGCCCTGGCCGACGCGAACCAATAGCGGATGACCCCGCGACAATTCCGATGCTCCTGCGCGCCTGCGATGAACCAGTGATGTCATTACCCACCGATCCCCGCAGAAGGTTCATTCGAAACGAGCGTGCGGCGGGTACGGCGCGCTTCGAGCGGCCGTACACTCCCGCCGTGCTTCGGATTCCCCCTTTGTCTGTGCGCGTATGACCGCGATCCTGGTAGGTCCGATGCTCCGCCACGTGACCGAGACATCGGCGACGATCTTCCTCGAGACCGATCACGCCGCCGAGGTCGACGTCAATGGCGTGCGCGCAGCGACGTTCGAGGTGGGCGGGCATCACTACGCGCTCGTGATCATCGAGGACCTCGCGCCCGGTGCAACCGTCGAGTACACCGTCCACCTCGACGGCACGGCCTGCTGGCCTCCGCCCGGAAGCACGATGCCACCGAGCGTCATCCGCACGCTCGGCCAGCCGGGTCCGTTGCGGCTGCTCTTCGGGTCCTGCCGGGCTGCGGCACCGCACGAGCCACCGTGGACACTGTCACCAACTGAGGATCCGCGAGGCCGCGGAGTCGATTCGCTGCGGGCGCACGGGCTGCGCATGCTGTCCCAGGACCCCGCCGAGTGGCCGCAGCTCCTCCTCCTGCTCGGCGACCAGATCTACGCCGACGAGCCGTCGCCGAAGACGCTCGAGCGGATGCGCAACCGGTCAGCGCAGGACACGACGCCGCCCGGGATCGTCGGGGGCTTCGAGGAGTACACCTGGCTCTACCACGAGTCCTGGCAGCCTGACGTGGAACGGTGGGTACTGTCGGTCGTGCCGAGCGCCATGATCTTTGACGATCACGACATGATTGACGACTGGAACATCTCGGCGTCGTGGGTCCGCGACATCCGTGCCCTGCCGTGGTGGAACGAGCACGTGATCGGCGGCCTGGTCTCGTACTGGATCTACCAGCACCTGGGGAACCTCTCCCCCGACGAGATCCGCCAGGAAGGAATGCTCGAACGGCTGGCAGCGGGCGGCGACGGCATGGGGTTCCTGCGGGAGTGGGCGGCCGACTCCGAACGGCTCACGCCGGTAGAGGGCGGCTATCGGTTCAGCTTCGCCCGCCAACTCGGCCGAACGCGCCTCGTCGTGATCGACTGCCGCAACGGCCGGAACCTCGAAGCGGCACGGGCGATGGTCGGTGTCGAGGAGTGGGCGTGGATCGAAGCGCAGGCACGGGTCGACGCCGACCATCTTCTCCTGGCGACATCACTGCCGGTCATGGTGCCGGGTGGGCTCCACGGCTTCCAGGAATGGAACGCGGCGTTGTGTGATGCGAAGTGGGGAAAATTGATCGGCCGCGGGTCCGAACGGCTGCGTCGCTTCTTGGACCTCGAGGATTGGCCTGCGTTCGAATCGTCGTTACGTCGGCTGCTCGCCATGGTCGACGAGATTCGCACCGGCTCGAATCACCCGGCCACGATCTCGTTCCTTTCGGGGGACATCCACTTCAGCTTCGTGGCCGAAGCGACGTTCGACGCCTCAGCAATCGGGGGAGCGCCGACCGGCGCCGGCAGCCGCGTCTACCAGTTGGTCAGCTCGCCGATCCGCAACTCGCTGGCCCGACGCGACCGCCGGGTGATGCGCTTCGCCGTCAGCCGGATCGGCCGCCACATCGGCGGTCTGATGACACGGAGCATCGGTGCCGGCCGGCAGCGAGCGTCCTGGACGATCACGCACGGACCGGAATTCGCCAACGAGATGGGTGTGCTCACCATCGACGGGCGCGACATGCACCTCGTGATCGAACGGGCCAGGACGAACGATGCCGGCGACCACGTGTTGGAAACGGTGATCGACACCGATCTCTGATTCCGGACCCGGGCCGTCCGTCGCCAAAGAGACGGCGGTCTACTGGTCGACGGGGGCGATTGCAATCGGCGGCTGTGGAACGCACACGATCAGCGCGCCAGGTCGTACGCGCACTTTCAGATCACGGGTCTTGGACCGGGCGCCGCCGTCGAGTTCGTAGCGGACCTTGTCGCCGAAGCGCACATCGATCTTGCGAGCCTTGGTCGATTGCACCAAAGGCGACTTGTCGACATCGCTATGCGCGACGACACGGCCGAGCACCCGCAACCATTGCAGGCGCCCTTCGGCACTCACGACACCGACGTCCAGGAGCCCATCGGTCGGCGTGGCCGTCTCGAAGACTCGCAGTCCGCCGATGACCGTGCCGACGTTCCCCACGAGAACACAGCTCGCCGGCCCTTCGAACCACGGCGACCCATCGACAAGAATTCTCGCCTTGGTGCGCTTCGCACCCATGGCCTTGACGCTCCCCCGCACGTAGGCAATCCGACCAAGCCGCTCTTTGGTCGCACCGTCTACCTCGGCGATCATTGTGCCGTCGAAGCCGGCGCCGGCCATCACCGTGAACGTCTCGCCGTTTATCGTTCCCACGTCGATGGGATGGCGGACGCCGTGCAGCGCGATCTTCACCGCCTCACCTATGTCCAACGGGATGCCCAGGTTGGTGGCCAACAGGTTGGCCGTGCCGGCGGGCAGGATCGCCATGGGGACCTTCGTTCCCGCGGCGACGTCGGCGCACTGCTGCACCATGCCGTCACCACCCCATACCAGCAAGAGCTCGGCCCCGGCCGCGAGGGCGTCACGAACGCGTTTTGGGGCCTTTCGGCTCTTGTCGACCTCCGACCACATCGGCTCGCGGACCCCGAACTCAGAAAGGACTGCGCGGAGTTCGTTCAAACCCCCGCCGAGCACTTTGCCGGAATGGGCGATGACCGCGATGCGCGGAGGTGCAATTGACGTGTCGTTGGGGTGCTTGGCCACGATGTCCTTCACGGCTGGTCTTCATGGATGATTTGGGGGTGGGCGGGTCGCATCGCCCATGCAAAGGCGGCCAGAACTGCGAGTCCCATGAGCGCGCCGGCCGCAACATCAAGCGGATGATGCATGCCCCGGTACATACGCGCCCAGCCAACCGAGAACGCCGCGATCACGGTCCAGACCGCAGCAAGCGCCTGGATCAACCACGGCACGGCAAAACGATGGAGCAGCATGACCGTGAAGCCGTAGAGCACAATCGTTGCCGCGATGTGACCCGACGGGAAGCTTCCCGTGCTCGGCACCGAACCCAAATGCGCAACAGTGGGCCGCTGACGACCGACCGTGTACGAGATCGTGAGGAACGTACCCAACTCGACGGCAAGAATCGCCCCCAACCACACGATCTCATGCCAATGACGGCGCACGGCGAGACCCAGCGCCACGAGCAAACCCACAGCAATGATTGTCGGCGCGTCTCCCGACTTCGACCAAAACGCAGACAGGCTCGTAAGCCCCGACGTCCGGTGATCAGCGAACCATCGCACGACATTCCGGTCCCAGCGCAGCAGCCCCGAACCGTCGAGCGGATGGACTATCAGCAGACCAACGGCAACCAGCAATGCGCTTATTGCGACATATCCGACTGCCACCCGTACGGCGAACACCCGCCAACCCGGCGCCGACAACACGGGACGGCCATCCTCGGACGAAACGACCGAGCCCGAGTGCGTGACTTTGGGCTGAGGAGTAGCCGAGAGCGTCGTCATGCGAACCGTTTACCCGCTGTGATTCAGGGGTAAACGGTGCCGCGTGGCTCCTCTGTTCGTCGTCCCCCTGGTTGCACTCCCACCTGCCACCGCGACGTTCCTCGCGATTCGCCGCTGGCCGCACCGCGACCCTGCCGGCCCCCACCTCGCGCTGGCCACCGTCGCAGCAGAGGTACGGAGTCACCCCCGTTTGCGCAGACTGCTTCGCTCCCGACTCGATCCTGCAAACGAAACGGGTCTTCTCCTCACCGGGGCTGTCGGAATCCTCGTCGTGTCCGTCTCCGCCTTCGGGATCATCGCCGAAATGGTTCGTGCCAACCGAGGCCTCGCCTCGTACGACCTCGCCTTCGCCACCTGGGGAGCAAACCACGCAACCGCCTGGTCAACCCGCGGTCTCAAGATCGTGAGTCAACTCGGCGGCTACGTCACCGTCGTCGCAGTCTCGGTCGTCGTCGCCACCATCGAGTTCCGACGCAAGTTCCACCGCTCGGTTGTGCCGCTACTGATCCTGGTCGTCGGCGGACAGTTCGCGGTCACCAACCTGATCAAGTTCAGTGTGGATCGCGCCCGACCGAACATCGCCCAGCTCACCGGTTTCGCTGGTACGTCGTTCCCGTCCGGCCATGCCGCAGCCTCAGCAGCCAGCTATGCGGTCTTCGCCCTGATCCTCGGACGGGGCCGCTCGACGTCCGCCAAAGCCGTCCTCGGGGCCTCAGCCATCGGCATCGCCGTCGCCGTCGCCAGCACCCGGGTGCTTCTCGGCGTCCACTGGCTCACCGACGTCGCCGCCGGACTCTTCATCGGATGGGCCTGGTTCACACTGCTGTCGGTCGCGTTCGGCGGACGGATCATGCGTTTCGGTGCGCCCCTCGAACAGGCCGAGGCCGCAGCCAAGAACGCGTTTCGTCGCCGACGGCGACACCAACACGGCCATCCGCATCGCTGAGGTCGCGGACCGACACCATGGGACGGCTGCAGCCGGTTCCTCCCGGCGCAACCGCCCCCCTTCTGGTTAGGGACCGGAAGAAAACTACCTGGACGGCCGAAGGCCGAGAAGGTGCCATCCAACGGGCCAGACGCGTACAGGCCGTGCAAGTAGTTTTCTTACGGGTCCTTGAGTCAGGCGGCGGTGAGCTCGCGGTCGGGCTCGATGCTGATGAGTTCATCATCCTTGCGTCCGCCCTCGAGATCGAGGTGGGGAAGGATACGATCGAGCCAGTTGGGCAGCCACCAGTTGGCCCGACCGACCAGGCTCATGGTCGCAGGCACGAGGACCATGCGCACGAGCGTGGCGTCGAGGAAGACCGCCACCGCGAGCCC
>JAYUDQ010000219.1:0-6033 GCA_043739745.1 Acidimicrobiia bacterium
GGAACCGTGGGCCGGCCGACGAACCGCTATTCGGTGGCCAGCGACGCACCGTCGCTCGGTCTCGAGCCGCCCGCCTTCCCGACGCTTGCGGGCATGCTCGCCCAGGTTGCCGCGCAGTCCCTCCCGGCGGTCGAGGACATCACCGAGATCGGCCGCCGCCAAGGGCGCGTCGCGGCGTTGCGAAACACCGCCGGAGGCCCGAAGCCCACCACGTCGCGTGCCTGCGCATCGGCACTCATGGCCGAGCTGGCCAGCCTGGGCTTCGATCCGACGGGGGAGATCGAGGGCCGGTCGACGAGCGGTGACCCTGACCGCAACACCACGATTGCGTTCGCCCACTGCCCGTTCCGGGAGCTGGCCGAGGTCTATCCGCAACTCGTGTGCAACCTGCATCGCGGCATCGTCGAGGGCTTCGCCGCTGCGGCTGCGGAGGGGGCGGGAATCGACTGGGCGGTTCAGGAGTTCAACACTCTGGTCGATCGTGACCCGTGTCAGGTCACGATCGTGGCCGGGGTGTCCTGAGTCCGGTGCAACTTTCCGCAAGACGGAAGTAGCATTCCGCTGAAGATGTTCCGCTGAACCCGTAACAACTCCGACGCAGCAGCCCTGCAGAGAAGGATCGACCATGAGCGTGCAAGAAGCCTCCACCGCAGTGAAGATCGGCCTGAGCCGCAAGTCCGACACGATCGTGCTCACCGCCGGCGCCGCAGCCAAGGTCGCCCAGTTGATCGAGGCCGAAGGCGATTCGTCGCTTGCCCTGCGCGTGGCCGTCCGACCCGGCGGCTGCTCGGGCTTCTCCTATGAGATGTTCTTCGACGGCGACGTTGCCGACGACGACATCGTCAAGGAGTACGCCGGGATCAAGGTCGTCACCGATCCGGCCAGCTCCGGCATGCTCAAGGGCGCCACGCTCGACTACAAGGACGCGTTGCAGGGTGGCGGCTTCGCGATCGATAATCCCAACGCCGAGCGCACCTGCGGCTGCGGCAACTCGTTCTCCTGACCCCGCGGTAGGTTTCGCCCATGTCGAAACCGGTTGGACCGTATTCGCCTGTTCTGCGCGCCGGTGAGTGGGTCTTCACCGCGGGGCAGCTCGGACTTGTCGACGGTGCGCTGGTCGATGGCGGCGTCGATGCCCAGGTCCGGCAGATCTTCGTCAACGCAACCGTCCTTCTCATGCGGGCCGGTGCTTCGTTGGCCGACGTGGTCAAGTGCACGGTCTTCCTCGCCGACATGGCCGATTTCCCGACCATGAACGCGGCGTACGTCGACTGCCTCGGCGAAACCCGCCCGACCCGCTCGACCGTCGGCAACGTCACCATGGCGCTCGGTGCCCAGGTGGAGATCGAGTTCACCGCCTATACCGGCCCCGGCGGCGTGGTCGCCCCGTGATCGGCGCCATCGCCCTCATCGCCTTCATGGTGCTCGTCTTCCCGGTCGGGTTCTTCCTCTCGGGCGCGCTCGTCGCTGCGGCGCACGGGTGGTTCCTCACCGACGATGCCGAGAAGCGCTTCGAGGGTTCGGAGCTCGTTCCCCTCAGCAAACGGTAAGCCCGAGCGTCTCCGGGGCTACGCGTTCCAGCGGCTCGTGCCGAACCGGTAGCCGACCGAGCGCACGGTGTGAATGAGGTTGTGCTCCTCACCGAGCTTGGCCCGCAGCCGCCGGATGTGGACATCGACGGTGCGGGCACCCCCGTAGTACTCGTAACCCCATACCCGTGACAGCAGCGTCTCGCGGGTGAACACCTTCCCGGGATGGGTGGCGAGGAACTTCAGCAGCTCGTACTCCATGTACGTGAGGTCGAGCGGCCGCTTCTCGATGACGGCCTGGTACGTCTCCAGGTTCAGCACGAGCGGCCCGTACTCGACGAGCTCCGGGCGTGCGCCCTTGCCGGATCGCCACAGCAGGTGCTTGAGCCGGGCCTCGAGCTCTCGTGGGTGGAACGGCGACAGACAGAAGTCGTCGTACAGGTCCTCTCGCAGCTCGAGATCACCGAGCTGGCTGCCGTTCACGAGCACCATCAGCGGATCGAGTGGCACATCGCGCTTGCGCAGTGAGCGGCACAGGGCCCAGGCGCCCTCGGGGTCTTCGGTGGCGTTGATGATGGCCGCCGACCAGCCGTCTTCGGGCTCGATGCGTTCTGCCGTACCGACCGAACCCACGCCGAGCCATCGGTAGCCGGCGAGGTCGAGGGTCTGGACGAGTACGGCCGGGGGCGGGTCGGGGAAGACGAGGAGCGGAGAGAGCGTCATCAGCGTCGCGTGCAGCCGGACTTAGAGCGACGGGAGGTAGCGGTCGAGTTCGAACTGGCTGACATGGGTCTTGTAGGCCGACCATTCGGCCCGCTTGTTGCGCAGGAACCACTGGAAGACGTGCTCGCCGAGCGTGTCGTGGACGAGTTCGCTCTTCTCCATCACGTCGACCGCTTCCGACAGCGAACCGGGCAGCTGTTCGATGCCGGCGTCGCGCAGCTGCGTCGGGGTCATCTCGTAGAGGTTCTCGGTGAGTTCCGGGCCGAGCTCGTAGCCCTCCTCGATCCCCTTCAGGCCGGCTGCGAGCAGCACGGCATACGCAAGATAGGGGTTGCAGGCCGGATCCGGAGCGCGGTACTCGATGCGGGTGGAGGAGTCCTTGCCCTTCTTCGGGGGCGGTACGCGCACCAGGGCCGAGCGGTTGTAGCGGGCCCAGCTCACATACACCGGAGCCTCGTACCCGACCACGAGCCGCTTGTACGAGTTGACCCACTGGTTCGTGACGGCGGTGATCTCCCGCGCATGGCGCAACACACCGGCCAGGAAGCTCTTGGCCGTCGGGGAGAGCGAGTACTGGTCGTTGGCGTCGAAGAATGCGTTTTGGTCGCCCTTGAACAGCGAGAGGTGGGTATGCATGCCGGAACCCTGCACACCGGAGATCGGCTTCGGCATGAACGTGGCGTAGATGCCCCGCTCCATCGCCACTTCCTTCACGACGAGCCGGCAGGTCATGAGCGAGTCGGCCATGGTCAGCGCGTCGGTGTAGCGCAGGTCGATCTCGTGCTGGCTCGGCGCCTCCTCGTGGTGGCTGTAGCGAACCGGGATGCCGAGCGCCTCGAGGTGTCCGATGGTCTTGCGCCGCAGATCGCCGGCCGCGTCGGCGGCGGAGAGGTCGAAGAAGCTGGCCGTGTCGAGCGGCTTCGGGGGCTTCGACGGGTCGTTGTCGGCGAAGTAAAAGTACTCGAGATCGGAGCTGGCGTAGTACGCGTACCCGAGGTCGTGGGCCTTGTCGAGGCCGCGACGCAGCACCTGACGGGGGTCGCCGGGGAATGGCGCACCGTCGAACATCGTGACGTCGCAGAACATGCGCGCAATCGGCTCGTCGGAGCGCCAGGGCAGCAGCTCGAACGTCGACGGGTCGGGGCGGGCGAGCATGTCGGACTCGACGTGGCGGCTGTAGCCGTCGATGGCCGAACCGTCGAAGGTCATGCCCTCCTCGAATGCGTTCTCGAGCTCAGCCGGCGTGATGGCGAAGCTCTTCAGGAAGCCGAGGACATCGGTGAACCAGAGGTGGATGAATCGGACGCCACGCTCCTCGACGGTTCGCAGCACATAGTCGTGCTGGCCCTGTGCGTGGTTGGTTGACGACGACATGACGGACATGATGCCCCTGTCTGACACGCTGCGCGCCAATGACGATCACGTTGTTCACGCGCGGTTTACACAGCGCAGACGCACGGCCTCTACGGTTTCGCCCGGGTCCGGGGCCGTATTGCCCCCGGACGTGACGTTCGTCAGTTCACACTCCCGTCACAATCGGGCAACGGGGGAGAAATCCTCGGCTGAAAACGTTAGCCCCAACACCCGCCCCGCATACGAGAGGATCATCGTGGCGTATCAAGCTGAATACATCTGGATCGACGGCGCGAAGCCGACCCCCCAGCTTCGCAACAAGACCAAGATCATGGCCGACGGCGCCACGCCGCCCATCTGGGGCTTCGATGGCTCCAGTACCGAGCAGGCCCCTGGCGACAAGAGCGACTGCGTGCTTCGTCCGGTCTGGAGCTGTCCGGATCCGATCCGCGGCGGCGACAACATCCTGGTCATGTGCGAGGTGCTGCTCAACGACATGACGCCGCATTCGACCAACACCCGCTCTGCCTGCGCCAAGGCGGCCAAGAAGTACGCAAAGCAGGAGCCGTGGTTCGGCATCGAGCAGGAGTACACGATGCTCACGGCCACGGGCCGCCCGCTCGGCTTCCCGACCGGTGGTGGCTTCCCGGCACCGCAGGGTCCGTACTACTGCGGCGTCGGCACCGGGAAGGTCGTCGGCCGCGACATCGTCGAAGCCCATACCCAGGCGTGCATGGATGCCGGCATCTCGATCTCCGGTACCAACGCCGAAGTGATGCCCGGTCAGTGGGAGTTCCAGGTCGGCCCGCTCGGCACGGTCGAAGTCGCCGATCAGCTGTGGATGTCGCGGTGGCTGCTGCACCGCATCGCCGAGGATTTCGATGTCATCATCAGCTTCGACGCCAAGCCCGAGAAGGGCGACTGGAACGGTGCCGGCGCGCACACCAACTTCTCCACCAAGGCAATGCGTGAAGACGGCGGCTATGCCGTCATCGAGAAGGCCTGCATCGCGCTCGGCAAGAAGGTCGACCTGCATGTCTCGAACTACGGCTACGGCATCGAGCAGCGCCTCACCGGCAAGCACGAGACGGCCCCGTACAACAAGTACAGCTACGGCGTCTCGAACCGCGGCGCGTCGGTTCGCATCCCCTGGCAGGTGCCGATCGACGGCAAGGGCTACATGGAGGACCGACGTCCGAACGCCAACATGGACCCGTATCTCGTCGCCCGCCTGATGACGGAGACGATCTGCTCGGCCTTGTGAGCGTGGCGGGCTTGCTCGCTTTCGGCTGGATCTGAATGCACTGGAGACGGGCGGCCTGCGGGCCGCCCGTCGTCGCGGTACGCCTGGCAGTTTTCGTCAGTCCGCATGCACGCCGCAACGCGTTCCCGGATGTCGCCTCGTGTTCCCGGAACGTGAGCGCGGCGGATCGGCACAACGGCGAGGGGCGGATCAGCACTCGGAGTGCCTATTGAGCGGTCGGGACGCTCGAATCGTCACGCACGGCGAACGTTGGCCGACGCACGGTGTGCCGATCCGCCGCGCTCCGACGAATCCCCGGCGAAATCCGTCTTGCGGCGTCGACTCGGAACGTGTGGGGAGTTCCAGTCCGCCGACTGGCTGATCGATCCGGTGAGCGAGGTTCTCGACGAGACGATCCGGAGCCCGTCGGGGATCTCTTGGCGAGTGCAGCGCCGCGCTGGTGCGACCGTCGTCCGGCGTGACTCGGGCAGTCCCGTATCGATTGCCGGTGACTGGGCGCTCGGCGTCGTCACCGCCCGCGGCCACCGCAGCGGTGTCTCGGCGGATGGTTCGACGCTCGTGCTCGCCGACGTCGCCTCGCGAAACCGCTTCGCCGTGATCCGCTTTGGGAAGGTCCGAGTTCTGCAGTTCAGCGGCTCCTTCGCCATCGACGCGGTCAGCAATGACGGTCGGATGCTCTATCTGACGGAGTCGGTCGAGGACTCGACCGCCACGTACGCCGTGCGCAAGGCCGACCTCGCGACGGGAATACTTGTCGCCGATCCGGTCGAGAATGTGGACGTTAATGCGAAGGGTCCCATCCCCGCGTCTACCGACGGCCGGGACCCCACCATGCGAGGCAAGCCGATCGACCGCACGCTGCACACCGATGGCTGGACCTACACGCTCTACTTCGGTACTACGCACACATACGTACACGCCCTCGACAGCCGAAGTGGTGGCGTCAGCCTGTGCTTCGATCTGCCCTCGGCGTGGAACTCGCGGGCCGACACGATCCGGCTCGTGGGCCAGGGCGAAGCGATGACTGTCACTCGCAGCGGGCGCACGCTCGGGCGTCTGGTCGGGACGCGTCCGGGAAGCTCGCCAAGGGTCGAGCTGCTTGCGACCTAGTGGGACGCAGTGATCTTTCGCGCGACCTGCCTTCGTCAGTGCGGCGGTGCCAAA
>JAYUDQ010000220.1:0-14420 GCA_043739745.1 Acidimicrobiia bacterium
GGCGAGAACACGCTCGGGCTGAACACCGACGGCGAGAACACGCTCGGGCTGAACACGGACGGGCTGAACACCGACGGCGAGAACACGCTCGGGCTGAACACGCTCGGGCTGAACACCGACGGCGAGAACACGCTCGGGCTGTAGGCGTCCGGGCTGAAGACGGACGGCGAGAACACCGACGGGCTGAATACCGACGGCGAGAACACCGACGGGCTGAACTCGGCGCTGAGCTTCGTGAGGTCGGCTGTCGTCGTCAGTGTGTTGAAGGTCTGGCTGATGTCGCGGAACAACGCGAGGTCGTAGTCGGCCGGCAGGTTGCTCAGGTCGACGTGCACCTTGCTGCCGGGCTGGACGGCGAACTTGTACCAACGCGCGCCACCTGGAGCATCTACGTACCCGGTCGCGCCGCCGGTCACTGGACCTGCCCCACTGAGGGGAACGTTCAGGGCGCGTGTCCAGGTATCGTTGTCAGCGCCACGCGGGATGCATTGGGAGGCCGGAGTCGGAAGGCTCCCGTTGAGCGAGACCGACAGCGCGAAGAACGGAAGGGCCGACGCCACTGACGCGCCGCCATACCCGTCTCCCTGTGCGTTGGTGGAGACGTGAAAGGAGCCGACCTTTGGACCCGGCGCGGTAAGTTGGCCGTTCGCGCATGCGGCTGCCGCAAGCACGTTGACCGTATAGGTGTTTCCCGGCGCGCCGCCCAGCTGTGCATTGATGATGGTGCCGCTGACGCTCTCGACCGCCTGCACGATGTTGGCGCTGACGCCTATCGGCGCCGGCGGCACCGTCGTCGTGGTCGTTGTGCTCGTCGTCGTCGTCGTCGGCGGTGGCGGGCAGGGAGCGGGCGTCGTGCCCGTGTTCACGACTAGCGTGCCCCGCAGAGTCGAGTTGCTATCGAAGTTGCTGCCGGCGATGGCGAACCCGTAGGTATCCCCCGCCGCGACTATGACGCTCGCGCTGCCTTGGTAGCAGAACGCCCCGGATGGTGGCGTGCAGCAGTCGGTGGGTCCGGCGTGCACCAGTACGGTGTTGCTGCTGATGATGGGGGTCAAGCCCTGCTTGACGAAGACGTTGAGGTCAGCGGTGACGTGGAAGAACGCGTGGAATCCCGAATACGTGTAGCTAAGCGGGATCGTTCCAGACGCAGCTGCTGTCGTCGAGAACGTCCAGCTGCCGGTGATCCCGGCGGTCGCCGGGTTCACGTAGCCGTAGTCGAACTGGGCAGGCGTTGTCGTTCCGTCGCTCGTGACACTAGCGGTGCCAGTTGTCAAGGCCCCGGTCACCGACGTGGTCGCACCGGTCCAAGCGTTCAGGAATGGCCCAGCACTGGCCTTCTCCACGTTACCGACCAGCGTCACGCCGATAGTCGCCAGGACGACCAGGATGATCGAGGCCCGTTTGATGCCGCGGACCTGCGCCGCCTGGGACATGCGTGCTTGGGTCCGTCGTAGTCCACGATTTATGCAATCACGCATGGTGGTGGAGAGTGGCACCCAGACGCATCTCGCGCAAGTGCAAAGTAACCAGCATTCACTTTCATCAAGGTTCAGCACTAACTCTGGAACGCGCGCCAAGGTCCGCTGCACGTCGTCGAGGAGTAGCGCCCACTGCGTCCGCAGGTCCTGGACATCGTCCGGTGAGATCGTGCCCCGGTATGACACCGAGTCGCAGGGGCAGCTCAGGCGCTCGACCTCACGCACCGCCCAGTTCGGCGCAGTCGTTGGTGAGCTCGTCCCTCGCCTCGATATCGCGCACGGCGATCTCGAGGCCGCAGGGCGTCGTGAAGCAGTTCGGGTCGCACGAGTGATTCACGGCGCGGGACGTCCCAGCAGAGCACACCGGAACGTTCCGTGGGAACCAGCTAGCGTTCGTCGCTGCCACAGGCTCTGCGGGTGTTCGACGACGAGGGGCTGCAAGCTGCCACGGCGACGAACGCGGCCTTCGTCCACGAACGCCTGCCATCCGAGATCCTGAGCCTCGACGAACGCATAGACGTTCGCGGCCAAGGCATGATTTTGGGGCGTCGACCTCGGGCGGATCGATCCCAACGGCGGGCTTGCAGAAGTTGTCAGCCACCAAACGTCGCCGATGGCCTCATCGTTGAACGCGTGGGCCGCAACGACACCGTGTTGAAGATCCTCCCGCCTTTGACCATCCCCCGCGAGCTGCTCGATGACGGTCTCCAGATCCTGGCCGGCTCCGTCAAGATCGCGCTCGACATGCTCGAGGCGTGACGTCGGAGATCCAGCCATCGAGGCGCGCGTCGCTGTGCGGACAAAGTCGAAATGCCGGTCGAGCAGCACCACCACTCCACAAAGACAGCGGGGCACTCTCATCCATCTCGTGAGCTATCGGTTTGAGCAATTCCAGCGAAGCGGGACAGGCGTAGTGCGTTGGCGGGGTGCCGGTTGCTGGGAGTGCTTAGGGATGCAGAGTAGGGGTCGAGCGGTGGGTGGACTCTTTTGCCGTGACGGGCACGACACAGAGTCTGCAGGCGTCGATCGCATCGTGGCGCAGCGTCTGCGGACAGCGAGGCGATGTACGTGCAATCCAACCGACGGGTCATACACTCGCCCCGATGCCCAGACGCCACGTCCCCCGCACCGGCACGCGCCGGTGAACGCTCGCTGAGCCATGGACACGTCGAGCTTCTTCCGCTACGACCAGGACCACCCGCCACCCGACGAGATCGTGTTCCTGGACGGCGCCACCGAGGCCGACTGGGAGCGTCTCGCCACGGCAGGCAGCCGGCAGCGCTTCCGGGCCGGGGACGTCGTGGTGGCGCAAGGCGAGAACGATCGCTCCCTCATGATCGTGCTCGACGGGCGCCTCGAGACCGTGGTCGGCTCGGGCCGCAAGCAGCGCCGCCTGTCCACCATCCACGCCGGATCGGTCCTGGGTGAGCTCGGCTTCTTGGACGGCGCCCCGCGCTCGGCGTCGGTCGTGGCCGACACCGACGTGGAGGTGCTGCGGGTCGAGTTCGAGGACTTCTTGGTGTTGTCTCGAGCCCATGCCGAACTGACGTTTCGCGTGTTGCTCGATCTCTCGCGCATCCTTGCCATGCGCGTGCGCCGCCTCACCGACGTCGTTTCCGGCGACAAGCGCTGATGGAGACGCCGATTGTGATCTCGGTGAAGCCGAAGACCGTCTTCCCGAACTACCTTGACATGCCCGCAAGGACGCCAATCTCGTTCTGGCTCGTGTTGCGGTACTTCGGCCTGGTGGCGTTCGTCAGCCTCGCCGGCGCCGTTGCAGCCTGGCCGCAGACGTGGTTGCCGGTGTTCTGGGGACTTGGTGTCCCCGCCCTGCCCTTGGTGTTCCTCATCGCACCAGGGTTCTGGCGCAATGTGTGCCCATTGGCGGCGACCAACCAGGCCTTCCGGCTGCGGGGCAAGTCGCGGGAAGCGACGGCACCGGGGTGGCTGCGCGAATACGGGTTCGCGATCTCGACCGCCTTTTTCATCGGGTTCGTGCTGCTGCGCAAGGCCGTTCTCAACCGCAGCGGCCCTGCCACCTCGCTGGCGATCGTCGCTGTGCTGATCGGCGCCGCACTCGGCGGCTACCTGTTCAAGGGCAAGAGCGGTTGGTGCTCGAGCATCTGCCCACTCCTGCCGGTCCAGCGCGTGTACGGGCAGGCACCGTTTGTCGGTGTCGCCAACGCCCATTGCCGTCCCTGCGTCGGTTGCACCAAGAACTGTTACGACTTCAACCCACGGGTTAGCTACCTGGCCGACATGAACGATTCCGACCTGAGCTTTCGCGGCTATCGACGCCTCTTCGTCGGAGCGTTCCCGGGCCTGATCCTCGGCTACTTCCTCGTTCCCGACGCCGGGCGTCATTCGGTGGCGATGACCTGGGGTCGAACGCTGCTGTGGGTCGCCGGCTCGGTGGCGATCTTCGTCGTGCTTGACACCTACGGGCGGTTCGCCAACAACACGCTCCCGCCGTTGTTCGGTGGCGTCGCATTCGGGACCTTCTACTGGTATGGCTCGCAACGCATCGTTAGCGCGCTTACCAAGCTGTTCGGCGGTTCATGGTCATGGCTTGTGGCACCGGCGCGCGCAGTCGCGAT
Source organism: Acidimicrobiia bacterium (assembly GCA_043739745.1). Taxonomy (GTDB): domain Bacteria; phylum Actinomycetota; class Acidimicrobiia; order Acidimicrobiales; family JANYDT01; genus JAYUDQ01. Next base: position 4,076 of record JAYUDQ010000220.1, read on the forward strand.
CGCGCTTGTCGTTGCATGGTTCGTCAAGGCCAGACTCGCCCAGCGGCACTTCGCCGAGGAGCTCGCCGGCGGTCCCGAGGTGCGCGTCGATCTGAGCAAGGCCAAGCGCGCGGGCCTGGCTACGAGCAGCGGCGAGATCGAGGTGACGTTCGCCGGGGGGCCGACCGTGCCGGTGGCCGCCGGCAGCACGCTGTTGGAGGCTGCCGAGCGGGCGAAGGTGTCGATTGGCTCGGGTTGTCGGATGGGTGTCTGCGGCGCAGACCCCGTCGCTGTCCTCGACGGGTTCGACTCATTGTCACCTATCGGCCGAGAAGAAGCGGACACCCTCGAACGGCTTGGGTTAGGCGGTTGCAACCGCCTCGCCTGCATGGCGCGCGCCGTGGACGCCTGCACCGTGTCGATCGAACCGGACCGTAGTGCAGTCGCGGTGCCGTCCGCGCCAACGTTCATACCTGACGCGTCGGTGCAGCGAGTGGTCATCATCGGCAACGGCGTCGCCGGGGTGACCGTTGCCGACTTCCTGCGACGTGCCCACCCGGAGTGTGCCATCGACATCGTGGGCGACGAGTCACACCACCTCTACAACCGCATGGCCATCGGCCGCCTGATCCACAGCCGACAGGGGATGCAAGGCCTGTATCTCCTGCCGGACGACTGGTACGACAACCACCACGTCACCCCGTGGCTCAACACGCGACTGGTCGACATCGACCGTGATGGCAAAACCGTGCGACTCGGCACCGGCGAGGTGCTCCCCTACGACAGGCTCGTGGTCGCGTCCGGCGCTCGGAGCACGGTCCCCGCGATCGACGGCTTTGGACTGCCCGGGAGCTTCGTGCTCCGCGCGGCCGCCGATGCCATGCACCTCCGGCGCCACGTGCAGCAACTCGAGCGACGCATCGCCGTCGTTGCCGGCGGTGGATTGCTCGGCCTCGAAGCGGCACACGCGATGCACGAGCTCGGGCTCACCGTGACCGTATTCGAACGCTCCGACCGGCTTCTCCGCCGCGCGCTCGATCCCGCGGCGTCGGCCGTCCTACGCGCCCACTTCGAGGACGAGGGCATCCGGATCCTCACCAACATCGAAGTCGACGGCGTCGACGGCGACGCGCGCGTGGAGCGCGTCCGCACGACCGACGGGCAAGTGCTGCCGTGTGACGTGCTGGTGGTGGCCGCAGGCATGACGCCGAACTCTGAACTAGCGGCCGATGCCGGACTCGCAGTACGGCGAGGCGTCCTCGTCGACGATCGTATGTGCACCAACGATCCTGACGTGTACGCCGTCGGCGACGTCGCCGAACACGACGGGCAGTTGTGGGGGCTGTGGCCGGTGGCTGTCCAGCAGGCAAAGGTCGCGGCCACGAACCTGGCAGGCGGCGACGCGGCGTACCGAGGAGGCATCCCCGTCACCATGTTGAAGGGGGTCGGACTCGACATGCTGTCGTTCGGACGGACCGAAGAGCGGGACGCGGACCTCGTCGTCGCGGACCGGCCGGACGGTGGGCACCGCTACCGCAAGCTGGTCGTCAACGACGGACGCGTCGTCGGCGGCGTATTCCTCGGCTTCGCTGAATCCTCGGTGACAGCGCAGGAGTGCTTCGACGACGGGCGCGTCCTCGACGAGTCGACGCTCGATAGCCTGCGCGCGTCGTCCTGGGTGCCCTTCGAATTGAACGCTCATGTTCGGGCCCGCCAGTGATACGGGCGTCATCGCCCTCGGCGGCCGCTGCTCGGACCGCGCAACCGGTGCGGACAATGTCCACTACCGCGGCAGCACGTGCTGCCTGGCGCTCGCGAACGATCGACTCTCGGACGCTGAACCCGGATAGTGGCGGTAGCACCGCGCTCACGTCGCGTAGCACGAACCCGCCGGCCCTGGGTTCGAGCTCCGATCCTCCTCAGCCGTCTGCACGTTGATATCACCCCATCCACAGGCCTGAACCTCGTCGGCCAGGCACCCGCTCCATCTCGATGCGGTCACTTACGTGTGCAAACCACGGCCTCAATCGCTACGCCCCCGCCATCACTCAACTTGGTCCCCCGAAGCACGTGTCCTGCACGACGACACGGAGACCGTCCCAGATCCTGCGGGATCAGCCGGATCGTCCAAAGTTGGTCCGCCCGCCACGGTTCGGTAACGTCCCGCCGGGGGTCGCGGCGTGACATCGTCGACAGCGGATGCACATGGCGCCATGACACTCGGCGATCCCCTCGTGGGGCTTCGGCTCCTTGCAATCGCGACGGGCTGCTGTTTGGCCGCCGAAGGCCTGTTGGAGGTCGTCCTCGCCGTATGGGCATACCGCAGGGGAGGCCCGAGCCTCGTCGCGGTGTTCGCTGCGGTGCTGTTCCTCCCGGCCGCCTTTACCACGCCGTTGATCATGGTCGTCGCCGAGCGCACCCCGCGGCGCGAGGTGGTGATACGGACCCTTACCCTGGCCTGCTCGGCGCTCGTCGCGACCGCCGCCCTGGCAATGCGCGTCGGCGACATCGCGCTGCTCGTGATCGTATTGGGAACCGCCGGCGTGTCGCTCGGCACGTCAGTACGTCCGCTGGAGGCTGCCCTGCTGCCGTGGCTGGCGCGCACGCCCGAGGAGCTGATCGCCGCGCACCGCTGGACGACCATCGCGCAGAACGCAGGCTCGCTCGCCGGACCTGCGACCGGCGCGATCTGCCTCGCAATCGGTGGCCCCGCAGTCGGGGTGCTCGCAGCCGCCCTCGTGCTGATCCTCGCGTACGCGCTGCTCTTGGGGGTACGACCGCAGGCGCAACACGCCGACACCGCTGCCCGGCCCGGTTTGATCAGCCTTCTGCGCGTGCTGCTCGAAGGAGCCCGTGTCGTGTCGCGCCCGCCTGCGCTCGTAGGGTGCGTCCTGCTGGAGGCCCTCGTTATCGGCGCGCTGGACGTAATGCTCGTCGTAGTTGCCCTTGACCTCTTCCACCTCGGAAGCGGTTCCGTGGGCTGGCTGCGGGCAATGCTCGGCATAGGCGGCGTCCTCGGCGGCAGCCTCGCCGCGTGCGCCGTCCACGGCAGTCGCATGGCTCGGGCGCTCACCTTCGCGATCGCGCTGCTGGCGGTGCCGCTCGTCTCCCTATCGCTCGGGAAGCAGTCGATCGTGCCGTTCGCAGCGATGTTCGTCATCGGTGTCGCGCACGCGCTCGTCGACGTCGCGTCGAACGCGTTGCTGCCAAGGGCATTCGGCGCTCGTCGTGTGGGCCGTGCACTGGCAGCCTTGCAGTTCGGGGGGCTCATCGGTCTGAGTCTCGGTGCCGTCGCGGCCAGCGGCCTCATCCGCGCCATCGGGATCCGGCCTGCGCTCGGCTCACTCGGCGCGTTGCTGCTGTTGGCGGCCGGCGTGTTCTGGGGGCAGATGGGCCGTCTCGACCGCGGCCTGCCGACCCCGGGTCCCGAGGTGGATCTGCTCCGGGCCGTGCCGATGTTCCGGCCGCTGCCGTTGGCGGTAATCGAACATCTCACAAGCCGGGTGGAGGCCATGACATTCGACGACGCCGCCATCGTCATGCGGGAAGGCGACACGGGCGACTGCTACCACCTCATCGTCGACGGTGCGGCAGAAGCCTCCGCGCACGGCCTCCACCTCCGGACCATGGGCGCTGGAGATGGTTTCGGTGAGATCGCCCTGCTGCGCGACATTCCCCGCACGGCGACCGTCGTCGCCTCGGGAATTTTGCGCACCTTGAGGCTGGACCGCGACGACTTCCTCGCGGCAATAACGGATCACCACGATGCCTCCGCAGCGGCCACGCTCCTGGCGGACCAGCGCCTCGCGATCGGGCTGATCGGCACGACCGCGCCTGAAGTGCAGGCATGACGTAAACGGGCTCTTCGCGGCGGAGTGGGGAGTGATGCTCGGCGGGCCTCGTGATTGAGCATCCGCGTTGATGGGCGACGGTATCGGTTTCGCGGAGGTCCTTCTCGGCATGCCCGGGTTCAAGATCACGGCGGTCGGCGAGCTCGAGCATGGCGAGCTCGTCGTCGACGTGGGAACGACCGTCACGGGTGGACTGGTGTCGCACCTGCGGTGTGCGCGCCGAAGCGCAAGACCGCATGCCAACGGAGCTGCGGGACTTGTCGTGCTTCGGTCGACCGGTCCGTCTACCGAACGTGCCGGCGTGGAGGCATGCCGTCTTGTTGGCGAGCAGGCCCGCTCGGTGGCGCCGGTGGCCAAGGAGTTCGGCGTGACGTGGGCGACGGTCATGGGCTCGGTCCGCCGTCACGGTCAGCCGTTGATCGATGACCCCGAACGTGTCGGTGTCGTCACCGGACTGGGGATCGATGAGACGTCGTTCCTGAAGGGCAACGCTCAGCATCACATCAAACTCGTCACCGGGTTCGTGGTCGCTTGGACCAGACGAGACGCCGGGTGCAGAACGAGACCCTCGGACATCGCGGCCGCAAAGACGATCCGTTGTACCGGATGCGGCGGATCATGCTCACCGGTGCCGACCGACTCGACCAGCACGGCACGTCAAGGTTCTTGCTGGGCATGCGCGCCCGGTGACCCTCACGACGAGGTCACCGGCGCGTGGCTGGCCAAGGAATCCGTCCGAGACGTGTACCTCGCCGACAGCCGGGCCGACGCGGAAGCGCTGCTCGATAAGACCATCATCGTCACCATGGCCGACGATGTCGCCGAGATCCGTGCTCTGGCCTCGCACGGGTTCCGCTCTTTCGACAACTACCGCATCCGCGGCCTACGTCACACCGGCGGCATCAAATGGCAAGCTCCACGAGCCACACCAATTCGAACCGCTCTCCCCACCCAATCGCGTAGAGTCAGATGACGCGCGCTGCCCGCAGCTCGTTCACCGCGCGATAAGCCTGATCGATGGCCCCATCGGTATAGGCGTGCCCGCCCGCATCCGAGTTTGCGATTGAGACGCGGCCAAAGCGCTTGCGCCCGATCGTAAAGGGCTCCTGCCCTTCGCCCCACACCGGGTCAAAGAGCGGGTTGCGCTCGTACGCGTACCCGTGAGCCCAGCGGTTGACCACGATCCCCTCAATGTCGCGCGCCGCCTGGAAACCGTGGTCGCCAAGCATCCTCTGCAACTGGTCACGTATGTTCCGCTCAAACGTTGCGAAAGACGTGTTGAACAAGTCCACACGCCCCAGTCGATGCTGCGACTTCTCGTCCATCCCGGGAGAGCAAGGAGTCCGCCTCATGAAGAGCAGCATCGGCTCATCCGGCCGGCTCGGGAACTGATACGTGCCCATGCTGACCGGAAAGTCGAGTGCAGCGTAGGTGTGGTAGCTGCCGGGAGCCACGATCTGGCGGATACCGAGCTCGTGGAAAGACTGCCAGTTGCGGATCGCGACGTGGGTGTACACGAGCGGTGTCCTCACCTGCTCGTGCAACGCCGCCTTCTGCGCTTCCGGCAGGTCGGTGCACAGGTACGGGATCATCACGTTGTAACAGGCAAGGACGCACGCATCGGCACGCACGGTGCGCAGCCCACCGCCGTGCACATAGGTCACCTCGACGCCTGTCGAGCTGTCCGCGCCGCCGAGGTTCGTCACCCGCACGGCTGACGCGCTGAGCCGGAGGCGAGTGGGACTCCCGGCCTTATCGAGCTGGGCGTAGTCCATGTGCTCGGTGACGATGCCATCCATGTCGCGGGTCTTCGACGTAGCCGGTATCAGGTTGGCGACGAGCAACCGAGCGATAGAGGCGTTGCCGTCCGGGAAGTGGAAGATGTACGGCTCGCCCGGCTCGACAGGGTCGAGGCCCAGTCCATCCAGAGCAGGAAACGACACATCGCCGTACCCGTCGTCGTACTCCCGGCAGCCGAGCGCCGACACCGCGTCGATCCCGACGCCATACACGTCTTCCGTGTGTGACTGGAAGAACGGGATCGTCGCGGGCAGCGCCTTGCACACCTTCACCAGGTAATCGGCGTACGAGGTGCTGTCGAGCTTGGCGACCTTCTGTGCTTTGCTGAGCCCCGGCAGGTAGTCCTTCTTGTCGGTGTACAGCCGAAGGATGTCTGCACGCACCGCGGTAGGCAGCGGCGTCCGGGCGAGGAACTCAGACCAGGGAACCTTCCCCATCCCCGTCACGAGCTTGTCCTGTCCGAACGTCTTCCTGTCGAAGAACATCGCCGTGCCGAGACCCGCGTTGAATTTCTGGTCGAAGTCCTTGGAGAAGCGAGCAGTATTGATGCCGAGGTCGCCGAGCACCTTCTTCGAAATCTTGCTGTACGACGCGGGCGCTTCGATCGATTGCGTCCCGCCGTAGCTGATAAGTCGGCGACCATTGACCTCGAGTTCGTTGCGCCGGGCGTGTCCGCCGAAGTCGTCGTCGTTCTCGAGCACCAGCACGCGCCCGGTCGGGTTGGCTTGGCGGTAGAAGTGGGCCGCCGCTAGCCCGCTGATGCCGCCGCCGACAATGACCAGCTCGTAGCGGGGCTCGTCGCCGACAGCCTTGCCTTGGCGGTCCCAAAAGGAGCCGTCGCGCAACGCATGCGGCACCTTGTTCGACGTGCTGCTGTTCCCGCGCATGCCTGTCAGCGCAGGGGGATACGCCCTCTGCCCACGGTCGACCGACGCCGCGGCCTCCTCCGCAGGAGAACCTACGGTGCCCGCCGCGGCGAGGCGCGCGGCCGCCCCTGCGAGCCCTGGCGAACCGAGTAGCGAGCCCGCGACCAACGCCGCCGCTCCCCCAATGACGTCACGACGCGTTATGGAGCGATGCATCCCCAGCTCTTCGTCGCGCGTTCCGTCCTCACCGGTTTGGTCAGTCACAACACCCCTCCCAGATGAGCCGCATCTGCGCGGTTCGAGTGGCGATTCTGTCTGCAGTGGTCAACAGCTGTCAAAGCCCACCCGCGTGCGTCTACCGCAACGTCATGCCCAAACGTGGCGTGGACAACCTCACCGGGGAGGTGGTCCGCGCTGTGTCGTGACCGCTCGTTTGGGTCGGATTCAGGGCGGTCGCCTTTGGGGGGCAGGCAGCGTTCGCGCGAAGATCGAAAGCGCCTGAAAAGTGCGGAGCTTCACGAACCTCAGCACCAACCGGGGCCTGGACCGCCGTCGTCCGCTCCACCGACCCTCTGTGCGCTCGTCCCAACACCTGTGCCTCAGCGGTCCACCTTCGGTCACCGAGAATGTCTGGCATACGCCGCCCGAATCGTCCACTCAGCACGCCGCCGCATCGGTGCGGATCCTCGACAACTGGCCAGCGAACGGCTCCATCTTGGACGCCTACCACCGCTGTGCGATTGTCACCTGGCCTCCACCGGTACGCCCGAATTCCATAGGCCAATGGTGAACACCGCGACCCCTACAGCCACGACGACTTGTACGACACAGCGCGTCGGCATCACGTGTACCCGAGGTAGTTCCAGGCCGCCTTCGCGAAGTCCCGGCCATCGGCACGGGTCCAGGGCAGGCCTGGGCGATCACCGTCACGAGCGCTTGTTCCGAACGGCGACGGTGGCGCAGGAGCCACTCCGGGAAGTAGGTGCCCTGACGGAGTTTCGGGACGGCAGCTCGATCGTGCCAGCCCGAGTGTCCCACCGTCGTTCCCGGTACCCGTTGCGCGAGTTCACCCGCTCATCCGTGCGTTCGCCGTACTCGGCCCCGCACCGCGTGGACGCCTCCGCCGACATCAACGTCTCCGCGAACGCCTTCAACATCTCGGCCAGCAGATCACTCTCACCATTCGGGTCGTCGAGACGGTTGCGAAGCCAGACAACAGGATCAATAGTGGTTTTGACGGTCACCGTGTTCTTCTCAAGTAGTGGTTGGACCTACTCCTCGAGACTGACGCGGTGACCGTCGCGTCCAGCGGACCCCCCCTCCCCTCGTACACCACCCCCCGGGACTCAACTCGACGTGCACACAGCGGAGGGTGACACGCGCGGCTTCACCCTGGTGCACGACGCTCGGCCCGTGCACCAAACCTCGACGAACCTGACGGTTCGACATTTCTCCTTGGGCGAATCGAGTCCGATTGGTCGACGCCACCCATGCAGGCGTGTGGAAGCTCCCCGTCGTTGGCGAGGTCGCCGCTCCCCCGCCGTGTTGATCCGACCCGACGGCCATGTCGTGTGGGCCGGAGACCCACGGACCCAGAGCTTCCACAAGCACTTGCGAGCTGGTTCGGACCGGCCACTCCGGCTGATTCGAACCCGACATCCGGGCGGCACCGCGCCCAGCACTGAAGTGCCGTTGCACGTCACCCCGATAGCCAGCGCCCGACATCTGGGCGAGAGCCGACCGCCGACCGCACACTTCGAAGCCCCTTTCGAGCGGGTTTACCCTTGGGTACGGCCGACGGCGTAGCTGAAGCTTGCTGATCGTCAGCAAAGTTTCCGCGGGAACTCCGATCCGTCGCGCACCTCGCACCTTGTTCACCGTTGGTCACCCTTGGTGCTCAGTGCTTCCCAGCAGTAGCCCACTTCATCGGTTGGCGGGCGGGTCGGTGTTGCGCTGGGTGGGAGGGGTTCGAGACGTCGTGTGCTTCGGCATGTTCGTGCACTCAGTCGCTCCCCGGGCGACTCAGTGCACGAGAAGGAAGGCCGACCGTTGCACTGCATATCGGCCCTTACGAGCAGGGGTCCTCAGTCGGTCGAGAAATAGTTCGAAGGTGAAGCCGGCTGATCGTCAGCAAAGTTTGCGCAGGAGTTCCGACCGGTCGCGCACCTCGCACCTTGTCCACGATCCGCGAAAGGCGCTGCGCTAAATCGGATAGTGGGCCGGCTTACATGTTCCTGATCGGCCATCCATGCCGCTCGTTGCCGCATGTCGGGATCGGTCACGATGACGAAACACCACGGTTGTGAATGCCCGACCGACGGGGCGGCATGGGCAGCCGCCAGCACCCGACGCAGAACCTCGGCGGGTATGGCGTCGGGACGGTACCGGCGCACATCGCTGCGGGCTGCGATGACGTCATACGCGCATCTGCGGAACTCGGCCGGGAACACCCACGCGTCAGGCCGATCGCGCCGTTGCGCCGCAGAGGTGACGTCACCGATCAGCGGAACAGGAGGGATGAAGACCCGTTGCCTACCGTCGCGTACCGGGCTCACGTCGACGTCGAGACGACGCTCGAATCGGTGTCCGTTCCGTCAACCACGTTCGCGAGCAAGTTAGACGCCTGCTGACCGGTGCGTGGTCGACCGAGCGTGTTGGCGAGCGCCGCGAGGAGGAACGCGAACGTGAACGATGGGAGCGACGCGCCGAGCCAGCCGAGACGCCCGGCCTGGACGACGTGCAGCACCCAGCCGGTCCACCACGCCGGGCCAATAGGCAGGATCCACTGGTACGCGATGAACCCGAGCGCCCAACAGGCGATCATTGAGATGCGCACCGAGGGGTCGCGGTCGCGTGGTCGGTGGTTGGTGAGGTGATCGGCGAGGACGACGGCGAACAACGGCACGAAGAACGAGCCGAGCAGGAACAGGAACGTCTCGTAGTCACCGAGATGGACCACGGCCGCCAGTATGACAGCGACCACACAGACAACGCTCGACACAGCCCGGACGGAGAGGCGGGCGAACACGTTCGTGGCACTTGTTGTGCGCCGCGGCGGAGTAGATGTCCGCGAACGCGTTCGGGGTTTCACCGGCGACAAGACCGGCCAGCAGGAGCACGCCGATCACGACACCGCTGGACAGCCCGAGCACACCGGCAGCGATCCCCGCTGGAGACGAATCGACGACACGCCCGGCCAATACCAGCAGGACACCCAGACCGTACAGCCAGGCGTTGCCGATGCTGTATCCGCTGAACGTCCCGGTGAAGCTCTGAGCCCGGGTGCGAGCGAAACGGTTGTAGTCAGCGATCACCGACAGCCACGAGACCGGCATGGCGATGACGAGATCGACCGCCACGGCGAACCCGCTCCACCGGGGTTCGATCCCCACACCGGACCGACGCCGCCTTTCGCTGCGAGATAGATGATGGTGAGGTACAGACACGTTCCGGCGAGGACCCAGGTCGCGACCCGTTCCAGGAACAGCCGGACCACCCTAAGCGGGCCGAGCAGCTTCTCCACGCTGAACGCATCGGAGAAGACAATGTGAAGGCCGTACCCGAGCGCCGCGCACACGAAAGCGAGAGAAATGCCAGTTGTGCCGGCGGTGTTCTCGACGACCGTGTCACCGGGACGGAGGTGCCCGTCACGGATCGCGCCTTCGATAGCGGTGCCGGCCATCCGGTCCTTCATGCTGCCGGTCGGATTAGCCCATTCGAGCTTCGCCACGACGCCTGCCCACTGGTCGACACGACGCGTCGCAGTTCGACGAGTGGGGTGTTTCCGATGCCGGCAAAGACCCCGTTCGATGAATTTTGCATTCGACTTCCCCGTTCGTGTTCCGCGCA
>JAYUDQ010000221.1:0-2261 GCA_043739745.1 Acidimicrobiia bacterium
GTTCGTCGGCGAGGGCGCGCTCGGCGAAGACATCGGGAACCTGGTGCTCGATGCCGTCTTCGATCACTTCGTTCCGGTCGCACAACTCGCCGAACTCGACGCCCTCGTGTTCGACGCCTACGTCGGAGGGCTGCGGCGGGGTGGATGGACCGGCGACGAACGGATCGTGCGGCTCGGGATGTGTTCGCTCGCCGTGAAGTACGACTGGCTCACGCCGTTCATGCTGGCGAGCGCGACGGCTGACCGGACCTGGCGTACGGCGGAATGGTTGAGGTCGACGCCGCGCATCGCTATCGCGAGCGGGGCACGGCCTTGCTCTACGCATGTGGGTGGGCACGCGATGCGCTCGCACTCGCCGAGCAGTTAGGAATCTGACTCCGAAGGATCCGAGACCTCGGCCGTGTCTCTCTGTGCGCTCATCGCGGCACCGGCGGCGGCAGACGATCCGGCCCCGGCCTGCGCCGCGGCATTGGCGATGGTCACCGAAAATGCGGCCCTGGCGCGATCATCGGCCTGGATCTGAGCGAAGATCGCTGCACCCGCACCGGCCATGAGCTCCGCCTTGTTCGCTTCCACGCGCTCGGCAGAGCGTCGCAGCGATGCGGTGCCACCTTGAAAATGCGGTACGACGTAGCGGGCAAAAAGTTCCCAACTCCGGTGGTTCGCCTCGGGGCTGACCCAATCGTGCACGAACCCGATCATCGTGCCGAACCCTCCGGTCAGGTCCCGCAGCGACTCGAGTGCCGCGATCATGTCGTCGGGCGTTCCGACGATCGCGGCGCCGGCCCCCGCGGTGCCATTCGTGGTGGCGGTGTCGAGCAGTTCCCACTTGTCGTCGGTGTGGTGTGCGTCCGGTCGACCGAGGACGCGGACGTTGTATTCGTTGTTCCACCTCTGCAACCCGTCGACGGCCTCGGCGCGCGCTTGGTCGGTCGACTCGGCCAGGTGGAATGCGGTGAGGACTCGCCAATCGTCGCGTGACACGGTCTGCCCGTGCTCCGCCGCCGCAGCCTCGGCGAACGACCATTGAGTCGGGAGCGCGAGGAGACCCTCGGAAGAGTTCGAGGCAATCGACAGCGCCCCGATGCCGTACTTCCCCGCGAGCTTCATGCCGCTCGGAGAGATCGAGGATGCGACCGTCATCGGAATGCGCTCCTGATGCGGCAGCACCTGGAGCTCAGCGTCGTTGAGCGTGAACCAATCGCTGTGGTGGGTCACGGTCTCACCGGCCAGCAAACGGATGATCACGCCGAGGGCCTCGTCCTGCATCGAGCGCTGGCGCATCGGATCGAGTCCCAACATCGCGGCGTCGCTCGGCAACGCGCCGGGACCGCTCCCGAAGATCAGCCGCCCGTGCGACTGGTGATCGAGCTGCACCAGCCGCTGCGCCACCATGAACGGGTGGTGGTACGGCAACGAGACGACCCCGGTTCCGAGTTTGATCCGCGCAGTTCGTTCGGCCAGCGCCGCGAGGAAGATCTCCGGACTCCCGATCACTTCCCAACCCGTCGAGTGGTGCTCGCCGCACCAGAACTCGTCGAGGCCGAGTTGGTCCAGATGAACACCGAGGGCAAGATCGCGCTGGAGGAGATGCGTGAAGTTCTCCCCGACGGGATGGTGCGGCGCAAGGAACGCGCCGAATCGCATACGTGACATTGGTGCCTCTCTCGAGTTCTGGTCGGGAGTTCCTACACCATGTCGGCGGCCATCCAGCGGGTCAGTCCTATTCGGCAGAACCGTCCGCCCATACCCAGACGGTCGACGAACCGAGGGTCACCCGGCGATCACCAGGTCCCGGTACTCCGAATGTCCATCGATGTATTCGGCGACGTACCAACAGGTGGGTACGACACCCAGCTTTCGTGCCCGCAGGTCGTCCAGAGCACTGGCCACGATCAGCGCAGCGATTCCCCGCCCTCGGAATGCCGGATCCGTAAACGTGTGGTGCATCACGACCCCGCCGGGCATCGGCTGATACTCGGCGGCACCCACCACCTGGCCGTCGATCACGGCTTCGTAACGGTGCCGATCGGCCGCGTGGCGAACGGTCACGTGCTCTGGAGCGCTGTCCTGCGCCATGACGTCCACGATTCCCTTCCGGACACCGACACAAACGGGTCAAGGGTGCCGTCCACCAGTTTGGTGTGTGACAGCCGACCCTCGGCCGACGGTTTGACAGGGGCGTCGTCTCGGGCACACCTTCAAGGGTTCTCCACCAAGTCGGTCCCTGGACCATGAAAGTGTGCGACGTGAATTACAAC